>JANXSH010000585.1 GCA_025356615.1 Planctomycetia bacterium
CGAGGCCCACCAGAGCGCCCTATGCGTCAAGAGTAGGGGATGATGTCAGTGAAGTGCTGGTGGGCCTCGCTTCGCTCGACCCACCCTACGAATTCTTCTAGTGAGCCTCGCTCTCCACCTGTCTCTTGTATGCGGCGGGCGTGAGCAAGTGGTCGAGCGCCGAGGGCTTCTCGATGCGGATCTTGGCGATCCAGCCTTCGCCGAAGGGGTCGGCGGTGATCGGGTCGGGCGTCTCCTCGAGCGAGCCGTGGATCTCGACGACCTCGCCATCGACGGGCGAATACAGGCTGTTGACCGCCTTGACCGTCTCGACCGTGCCGAACTCCTTGCCCGCGAACACATGGTCGCCTACGTCCGGCATCTCGACGAAGGTGATGTCGCTCAGCTGGTCGGCGGCGAATTGGGTGATGCCGACGGTCACGATGTGGCCCTCCAACTTGGCCCATTCGTGGGTGGTCGTGTATCTCAGCTTCTCAGGAATCATGGTCATTCGATCTCCTCTCCGTGGACATTCATAGGGCGGGGCGGCGATAAAAAGGCAAGGGTACGACGCGGGCGGGGGTCTGGCTCTTGCCGACCTCGACCGCGAGCGTCGTCCCGGCGAGCGAGCAGCCCGGCTCGACGTAGGCCATCGCGATGGCCTTGCCGAGCGTCGGCGTGAGGGTGCCGCTGGTAACACGACCTACCGGTTTGTCGTTCTGGAAGACGCTGGCCCCTTCGCGAGCGGCTCGTCGGCCCTCGAGTTCGAGGCCGACGCGAACGGGGCGCGTCGCATCTTTCTTGCGTGCGACGATCGCATCGCGACCGATGAAGTCGCCCTTGTCGAGTTTCACGGCCCAGCCGATGCCCGCCTGGAGGGGGTCGATGTCTTCGCCCAGTTCGTGGCCGTAGAGCGGCATGGCCGCCTCCAGGCGGAGCGTGTCGCGAGCGCCCAAGCCGCACGGCTTTGCGCCGCGCGCGATCAACTCGTCCGCAAGGGCCGTCGCCAGGGCGGCGGGCAACATGACTTCGATGCCGTCCTCGCCTGTGTAGCCCGTTCGGCTCACGACGCACGGACTGCCCTTGTAGAGGGTTGGAAGGGCGTAGTAGTAATGGATGTCGCCCAGCGTGATCGGGAACAGCCCGGCGCACAGGTCCAGCGCCTTCGGCCCCTGGATCGCGAGCATGGCCGTCGTCTCGGTCTGATCGACGAACGCGGCCTCGCGCTTGGTGCGATGGTGCGACAGCCAGTCCACGATCTTCACGCGGTTCGACGCATTGACGACCATCGACCAGCCATACGGCCAGCGGTAGACGAGGACATCGTCGAGGATCCCGCCGCGCTCGTTGCAGACGAGGCCGTAGCGGACCTGCATGTCCTTCATCGTGGCGGCGTTGTTGGTGTAAACGTGCTGGATCAGGTCGAGCGCGTCGTTGCCGGAGAACGACAGTCGGCCCATGTGCGAGATGTCGAACAGGCCGCAGCCGGTGCGGACGGCGAGGTGTTCGTCGGTGATGGTGGAGTAGCGCACGGGCATGTCCCACCCGCCGAACTCGACCATCACGCCGCCGTGGGTCTTGTGCCAGTCGTACAGCGGAGTGCGCAGCCCCATTCGATGATCCCCCTCGCGATCCTCTGCCGGTGCCAGCCCGAGCCTTATGGGCCGATCGCGCCGTGAGGGGATTGTACGAGAGGGGCGGAATGATTCCAGATGGGGCTAGATCACCGGCTCGCCAGCTTCTTCTGAGCAACGAGCTTTTCGTATATCTTCCATGCCAACTCGTTCGCCTGCTTGTGGTCTAGCCCCTCGCCGCGCCAGAGGATCTTGCCCGTCTCATCGAGCAGAACCAACGTCGGGAATCGGTTTACGTCGAGTTTCTTCGCGAGCGGGCACTCTCCCTTACCGCCGCCGCCGAAGACGATCGGGTAGCGCGGGTAGAGGCCATATTTGCGACTACCTTCGGTCAAGTTCTGCTGTTTCTCCGCGATCGTCGCGCCCGGTTCGTAGGCCACTCCTATGATCTCCAGGCCGTGCTTGCCGTACTTCGCTTGCAAGTCATTGAGGTGGGGCATCGCGGCCCTACAGGGCGGGCAGTTGGTGAACCAGAAGTCGAGTAGGACGAGTTTCCCCGTGCGATGCTTCTTGAACTCGTAGACCCGGCCCTGTCGGTCGTACAACGCGAAGTTGTCGATCTGATTCCCGATGCGGACGCAGGACGGCACCACGGTAGGCGTGTCGGGGGCGAGGACCGTCGGACTGATCGTCTCGGTACCCGTCGGCGCGGGGACTACCGGGACGGGTGGGCTGGGGACATCGCTGGGTGGCGCGGGGATGCCGTTGCCCTGCGTCCTCGGCTTCTCGCGGGATTCCGGGCGACCGGGGCCGGGGACGTTCACCTTGGGGTCGGGCGGTACGTTCGTGAAGCCGTCCTGAACCTTCCCCTGCCCAATGAGGCTGGGGTCGCTCGTATTGACCGCCGGGGCCATCGCGTTGTCCCCGGACGGCGTCGTGACGCCCTCCACAGGGTTGTGGATCGGCGTGCCGATCGTCGCAGCCGGGCCACCTGGGGCGACGGGCCGTGCGGGCACCGGGATGCCGGTCGTCGCGGGCACGCCGGTGTTGTCGCCGGCGGGCAACTCGTCGGTCAGGTAGATCCTCACGCGCGGATTCGGCGGCACGACGCGGGCGCTGCCGACGAGGAGCCGTCGGCCCTCCTGGACCCGCGCGACGAGGCGGTAGGTCCGGCCTGGGTCGAGGCCACTGATGTCGAAGTAGCCTTCGCTGTTCGAGGTCGCGGTCAGGGGGGCGATGGGGGCACCTGGCATGGCGTCGATGTCGTGGATCTGGATCCGGGCGTTGGGCCGGAGTCGGGCGTCCCCATCGACGACGCTGCCCGCGAGAACCCCACTACGCTTGCTGGTCGAGCCTCCGGAGGCGAGGCTCGTGGGGTCGCCCGAAGACGCCGCTGCCGATCCCCCGGCGGGCTGGGATCCGGTGAACAGGTTGCCGTCTTTCGAGTCCCCCTTGGCGAGCGAACCCCGACCGAAGCGGTCGGAGGTCTTGCAGCCGACCGCCGGCACGAACAGCAACGCGAGCAGGGGAAGTAGGAGCGTTCTACGCACGGCCTGGACCTCGATCACGGGACGAGAGCGGGATAGGGACCGGCATTGGGTTCGTCACCTTCCCTGGTTCCCCAGGCCGCGCCTAGTGTCGCGCGGCCCGTCTCTCATCCCTGTAGATACATCGCGAGCCAGACAACTCTTCCCGCAGTGTAAGTATTCGTCAAGTCGATAGCACCTCCTAAACCACCCCGCTTGCTCGGATCCTTCACTTCCTTCGATGACATTCGGAAAGATCGGCACAGGAGGAAAAGTTTACCTGGGCCGTCTGCCCTGTCCCTGAATCGGTGGTGCCGTCGCCGCTCGACCCACTCTACAAGAGTCTGCACTTGTCCCCGTATCGCGATCGCGAGTATACGCCGACCGGGGCGCTTGCCTGGGGCGTCCTTGACGGCGGCGTCCAGGTACGATATCGTAAATGCGGAATTCGCTCCGTCCGTACTGAGGCTCGATAGGAACAGAAGACCATGCCGGAACGATCTTTTCGCGTCTTCCTCTGGAGCCTTGCCTTGGTCGGACTGACAGCCGACCAGGTCAGTAAATACGGCGTCTTCTCCTGGCTGCACGGCGTGGAGACCCACTCCTACGCCCTCTTCCAGACCGCGCCGGAGTCGCGAACGCTCTCGGTCGTCCCACTCGACCCCGATCCGTCGCTGCGGATGGCGCAGCGCGGTTTCTTTCTCAGAGTCGACTTCGAGGCGGAGCCTGACGCCAACGGGAAGCCGATCCCCCACGTCAACCACGGCGCGCTGTTCGGATTCGGGCGCGATTACAAGACGCTCGCCAACGGCATCTTCGCCCTCATCAGTTTCTTCGCCGCGGTCGCCATCGTCGTCTGGTCGTCGTACCGAACGACGGCCTCCGACCGTTGGCTCTGCGTCGCCCTGGGGCTGATCCTCGCGGGGACGCTCGGCAACTTCTACGACCGCATCGTCTTCAACGGCGTGCGGGACTTCCTCCACTGGAATTTGTGGTTCGATTGGCCCGTGTTCAACATCGCTGATTGCTGCCTGGTCGGTGGTGCCGGTCTCCTTCTCGTCCAGGCTTTCTTCGCTGCCGAGACGGAGAAACCGGCTGTCGGCGACAAGCAGAGTATTTCCAACGCCTCGGTCGCTGTCGCGGGCATGGCATGCGCTGCGAACGGATTGCCGCAGGTGTAAATCTTCGATTCGGACTGTGATCGACTCCCCTCCTTCGCCTTGACCGGCGCTGCGAGGGGCTGCTATAACAACTAATCGGTAGGGAGGCAGGGAGGGGGAGTGTACGCGCGGAGCGGACATCCTACCCATAGCCCTGCCCGGAGGGAACAGCGATGAAGATCGGCCGATTCGGCAGATGCATGATCCTGCTCCTCGCTCTGGCGGGGCTTTGCGCCGTCGGTCTACCCCTGGCCGCTAATCCGAATGAACGATACATCAAAGATGACAACCCGGTTCAGCCTGCCGAGGCGGCGCGAGGTGGGACACTGTGGGTTCTGGACTTCAAATTCCTGGACCCGCGATTGATCAAAGTGAACATTCCGGGGCGCGGTCAGAAGGTGTGCTGGTACGTCCGGTATCAGATCATCAACCGCACCAACGCCCCGCGCACGTTCATCCCCGATTTCGAGCTGGTCACGCACGACACCCGCATGACCTACCGCGATCAGATCCTCCCGTCCGCCCAGGAGGCGATCTCGAAAATCGAGGACCCGACGGGGTATTACAAGATCAAGAACTCCGTCACGATCTCCGCCGACCCGATCCCCGAGACGAAGGGGAAGGCGGCCCCGCGGGCGATCACCGGCGTGGCGATCTGGACGGACCCGAACGACATCAACGCCGACGACGACGAGGCGACGAAGAAACGCAAGGAGAACCTCCCCAAGTTGGCCGACAGCAACCACTACAGTATCTTCATCGCCGGGCTGTCCAACGGCTGGTCGCTGACCGACCCGATCACGCCCGGCGCGGCTCCCGTCGTCCGCCGCAAGACCCTCCAGTTGACGTTCAAGCGGCTCGGCGACAAGTATGTGATGAAGTCGGAGGCCATTCGCTTCCAGCCCCCCGTCGAGTGGATCTATCGTGCCTCCAAGCTCGACCTGAAACTGCCCGGCAAGGACAAGAAGTAACCGCCCCCCGAACTCGAGAGAACCTCAACCGGGGACATTCGTCCCCGGATCGCTTTTTACCCGACAGACACTCAACCTGAAGAGGACATCATGGCTCACAAAAAAGGTCAGGGATCATCGAGGAACGGCCGCGACTCCAACTCGCAGCGGCTCGGCGTCAAGGTTTTCGGCGGCGGCCCCGTCCAGACCGGCTCGATCATCGTCCGCCAGCGCGGCACGCGCTTCCACCCCGGCCGCAACGTCGGCATCGGTAAGGACGACACGCTGTTCGCCCTGTGCGAAGGCCACGTCCAGTTCGACAAGAGCGGCCGCAAGATCAACGTCGTCCCGACGGCGAAGTGAAAGCAGCGGGTCGCAGTAGAAATACAAAGATCGGGACACGGACGGCACGGATGAAGCGGATGAATACGGATCGGAGAAGAGAATCAACTCTTCCGATCCGTATTGATCCGCTTCATCCGTCTAATCCCAATACCGTTGAACGAAGGTCGATGAGGTCTAGGTATTTTACGCCGAAGGCGTTACACAACACAGCCCAGGGTCGTGAGCGCAGCGAGCGCACCCTGGGGGGCAAGGGAGCGTATCGAACGACCCATTCCGGGTGGATCATGCGTCGATACACGGTTTACGGCGCTGTCTGCGTACCCAGGGTGCGCTCGCTGCGCTCGCGACCCTGGGCTTTGTTGTGTAACGCCTTCGGCGTAAAATACCTAGACCTCATCGACCTTCGTTCAACGGTATTGCGTCTAATCCGTGGTATGCGTTCACGGGAGGGGTAGTCCTGCGACCCGGCTCGCCTAAAATGAACCCCAGATGAACACACCGACCCTACCGCTGGACTTGCTCTCCTCGCTCCCACCCGAGGTCGTCTCCTTTTTGGACTCCCAGGCCAAACGCATCGCCACACTCGAGGCCCTCGTCGCCGACC
>JANXSH010000598.1 GCA_025356615.1 Planctomycetia bacterium
TTCCCACACTCCGACACCTCGCCGAGGCCGACGAGCAAGACGTTCTCCGACTGTGGGAGGGACTCGGCTACTACCGCCGCGCGCGAGACTTGCTGGCCGCCGCCCGGCATCTGGTCGCCGAACACAACGGGACGATCGCCGCCGATCCGGCGGCCCTCGCCGACCTGCCGGGCATGGGTCAGTACACACGGAATGCGGTCCTCTCGCAGGCGTTCGACCTGCGCCTACCGATCCTCGAGGCCAACACGCAGCGCCTGTTGAGCCGGGTGTTCGGCTACGAAGAGGATCCCCGCAAGGGTCCGGCCCGCCGTCGCCTCTGGCAGATCGCCGAGCAGATCCTCCCCATCAAACGAGTCGGGGACTTCAACCAGGCGCTCATGGAACTGGGAGCGCTAGTATGCACGGCGTCTTCGCCAGCTTGTGCCGATTGCCCACTCTCCCCACGTTGCAAGGCATATAGTACCGGACGACAGAACGAGATCCCTCAAAGGAGCGCCACTCCTACAACGACCAAGGTACAGGAATCAGCCGTCGTCATCCGGCGCGAGGGGAAGGTCTTGCTCGTCCAGCGGCCGGCTGCCGGACGGTGGGCCGGGTTGTGGGAGTTCCCGCATGGCCCGGTCGCGGAGGGCGAATCCCACGAAGCGACCGCCGTGCGTCTCGCGCGGGATGTCGGATTGGAGATCGACCTCGGCCCAGAACTCGTTAATATTACGCACACGATAACGCGCTATCAGATCACCTTGGTCTGCTTCACGGCTGAGTATCGAAGTGGTGAATTCGCGTCGTCGCACATTCCCCAGGCTGCCTGGGTCGAACCGGATCGACTAGGGGACTATCCCGTCAGTTCCCCACAACGCCTCCTGGCGAGACAGCTTACGCATCCTGATAGGCAGCGCCGACTCTTCTCGTAGGGTCGAGCGGTGCGAGGGCATGCCAACAGGGGTCGCCTTCACGCAGCAAAGATGACTGTAGCGATACCTCGATTCGGCTTGCGAACGCTCTCAGCACCGCCACGTTGGGCGGATCCGGGGATCGGAGGGCACCGTCTGGCCACCGCATTACTTCCCTGATGTCTCACGCTGACTCAGCTGTTCGATGAGTTGGTGAAGGTCTTCGAGCGACAATTTCACCAACTCTTGCTCAGACATCAGAGGCTGCTTCAGCATCCGCTGGATGCCGCGGATTTCTCCATGCAAGCTGCCTCGTTCCATGCCCTCTTCCCTACCCTCTTCCCTACCCTTTTCCCTGCCCCTTTCCATGGCGGAGGCGGCAGCGGAGGCGGCATCGGCATGGTGCTGGTTCATGTCGCGTTGGTATTTGAGGCGACTCTCGTAGCGTTCGCGTTCCTGGGCGTCTTGACTCATTCGCATGAGAACCTCCAGCGCCTTCTTCATCGGCGGATTGTTGATCGTCGCCGGCAAATGTTCCGGGTCCAGCGATGCCCCGTGTTCGAAATAGTAGCACCACGATTCGAGCGGCGTAGCGATCGCTTCGGCCTCTCTCGTGAACTTGGGCAGTTCCACGATGTTCATCCCGAAATGGCCCGACAACACCTCTCCTGTGGCAGTGTCCACCATCCCGAAGCGATTCAGGAATACGTCTTGTCTCCGATGGAACATTCGGCTGTTGATGAAACAGATCGAGTAGGCCGGCCTGAGATTCGCAAAGTCCTCTCCCGCTTCGAGCTGAGCGGTGTAGAGTTTGGCCCAATAGTAGATCAATCGGGGGATGATCGCCGCATGCGGGAACATCTGCATCTCGACATCGAACAACCGTCCCGAGGCGTCTCTTGCCTTGATGTCGAGTACGCTGAGTTTGTCGCCGGGAGTCTCCTTGTCGTTGAACGGGTTGATGATCTCGACGGCGGACACACGAAAACCCAATACCGCCTCGAGGAGGAGCGTCAGCAGGTCGGTGTTCGACTCGCTGCCGAACACCTTCTTGAACGCATAATCCACCTCGGATCGATTCCCGACATCATGGCGGCTCATTTCACGAGGAAACCGGAGGGGACGTAGGTCAAACCAGAGTAAATTGCCCCTCTCGGATGCGCTCCATCTCGAATCGCGGCAAGTCGCCTCCTCGCAGGTCGCGGGCGACATCTTCCGCTCGCTCGAATCGGTGGCCCGCGTCGAGCAGTTCCTGTAACCGCCGCTGGCTCGTCTGGATGCCGGTGTAGGTCCGAAATCGGGACGGTCCGCTGAGTGGCAGTCGCTCTTGTTGGGCGTCGAACTCCCACGGGTGGAAGTAGAGGACGGCTGGATTCTGCACCCCACGCCGGCTCATCTGGCGGATGCCGCAGGACATGAACCAACTGGGCAGAAGGCGGAAGTAGCCCCCACCGCCGACGGGGAGATTCATGCCCAGCCAGCGGAGGGTCAGTGGCGGCAACTCGAGGATCGGGCCGACCTTCGTTCGGACCTCGAAGGGCGTCAGCGGCAGTTCGGGAATGCCATAGCGATCGTGGCGGACGGGGTAGATCGACGAGTCGTAGAGGTAGCCTTCCTCGGCCAGGATCTCGAGCGCCCAAATCGTCTTGCGAACGATACTGAATGTCGGTGCCCGAAAGCCGGACACCGGCTTCCCCGTCGCCTGCTCGAGGGCATCTTTGCACTTGCGTACATCTTCGCGGAACGTCTTGGGGTCCATCGCGAGGACACGGCGGTGATCCCAGCCGTGGCTTCCGACTTCGTGCCCGGCGCGTGCAATCGCCTTCACCAGGTCACGGCTGAGGTGCGCCAGTTCGCCGACGACGTAGAAAGTCGCCTTTGCGTCCCGCGCGGCCAACTGGTCGAGCAGCCAGTGCGTCGAGACCTCCATGCGATTTCGGTAGTAGACCTGGCTTTCGGGGCTGACGCTCAGATGGGAGGCAGCTTCGATCCGATGATGTTCCTCGATGTCGAAACTCAACACCACGAGAGCATTGCCGCTGCTTACCCCGACTGGCGGAGGGGATATGCAAGGGGGTGCGAGAATTGGCACACTCTTGGGTGTTCGAAGCATGGGACCTCTTGGCAAATCGAGTAGATCGATTCCTCGTTCGGGGCGACAAGGGGATTCGTTCTCAGGAGCGATGCGCCAGAGAACGTCGAGCTGCGAAGCTAACCGTTCGCATCGCCTCCAATAGAAGTATACACGGAAATCACGACTCCTCCATCCTGATTTTCCTCGGTGTCCCTGCGTGGCACTATCATCTGGCTGCCAGACGATGCTATCGGTTGTGACACATCGTTCTGGAGCCGTAGGGTGGGTCGAGCGAAGCGAGGCCCACCAGAATGACACCGGCTTCACCCCTACACATACCGCCGAGGGCTGGTGGTGGGCCTCGCTTCGCTCGACCTGTCCTACATGTCCAACTCTGGGGAATACCCTAACGATGTAGCGATTCGGCGAGCGGGGGGCGTTAGCCCCCTGTTCTTCGCCTGCAACAGGGGGCTTACGCCCAATGCCTCGAAGTTAAGGGGCGGTTTGCGGGACGACTACGAGGGTGGGGATGAATCGCTCCTCGTCCGCCTTT
>JANXSH010000601.1 GCA_025356615.1 Planctomycetia bacterium
CGCTCGAGTTGCCCGCCGGCGTGCCGGAGACCGACATCAAGCAGCCGATCATCATGATGCCCCGACCGGGGGCGCGCGACGGATGGTTCTCGGCCCGCTTCCTGGTGAAGTCGCCCGGCGTCTACAAGATGAACGTCACGGTGCCGCGCCAGCCCGGCCAGGAGTCGGAATCGTCCGAGCCGGCGACGTTCGTCGTCAAGGAGGCCAACCCCGAACTGGACAACACCCGCCCGGACTTCGACCGCATGTACCGCATGTCGAGCGAGGCCAACGACGTGATGCTACGCATGAACGAGGGCGACCGGAACGAGTTGAAACGTCGGCTCCAACGGCCCAAGCTGGAACAGGCGAAGGAGGGCGACACGACCGACCAGGTCGAGATCCGCGACGACAAGATGCGGCTCTACTTCGACCTCAAGAATGCCAACCTGATCCCGACGTGCATGCTGCCCGATGTCCAGAAGCAAGTCAGCCGCGGCAAACACCGCGACTGGTGGGACGAGGGCGTCACGCTCTACGAGTATCCTCTGTCCGAAGACCCCAACGTCCCGCAGAAGCAGCCCGTCAAGATCGCGTATGTCTTGCTCCTCGTCGTGGGCTTGCTCTCGATGGAGTGGCTCACGCGGAAGTTGTTGCGGTTGGCGTGACGCCAGACCTCACCCCCAGCCCCTCTCCTGCCAGGAGAGGGGGAGAAAGACCAGCCCGGCTCCCCCTCTCCTGGCAGGAGAGGGGGGTGGGGGGTGAGGTCTTCGCGAATACGACAAAGATAATACTTCGACGCTGAAAGGCACCCAATGGCCACCATAACGCCTCGCGAGCCGCGTAATCTCGACCAGGACCAGCGCCGCGTCCGCAGTCCGCTGGCCCGCGTGCGGAGTACGATCTACCGCTACCTCGGCCTGGAAGGGGTGGCGGTGGTCGGGTTGTTCCTCGTGCTGTGGTTCTGGATCGGCCTCGTCTTCGACTACGGCATCTTCAAGCTGTTCCTCTTCGACTGGGTCCAGGAGACCCCGTGGGCGGCGCGGCTCACGGTACTGCTCCTCGTCCTCTCGGGGCTGACGGCGCTGTTGCTCATGAGCGTCGTGTTGCGGCTCTTCTGCGAGTTCAGCGACTCGGCGATGGCCCTCGTCCTCGAGAAGCGCTTCCCCGACATCCTCGGCGATCGCCTCATCACCGCCGTCGAGCTGTCGGACCCCGAGGCGGCGCAGGCGTTCGGCTACTCGCCGATGCTGGTCCGCGAGACGATCCACGAGGCCGCCGAGCGCGTCGATCAGGTGCCCATCAACCAGGTGTTCGACTGGAAGCGACTGGTCCGTCGCGGCGTCCTCATCGGCGTCCTCTCCCTCGGACTCTACGTCCTGATCGGCGGCGGGTTCTGCGTGGCGCGGTCGATCGGCGACGAAGGCGACGCGATGGCCGGGTACGGCGACTTCAACGAAGTCGCGACCATCTGGACCGAGCGCAACGTCTTGCTCCGCAACACCATCTGGCCGCGCAAGGCGTACCTCGAGATCCTGCCGTTCGAGGGCAAGGTCGGCCTGGAGGGGGCCGAGACGCTCGACCCGACAGAGTTTCGCATCCCGCAGGGGACCCAGCCGCCGACGCTCCGCGTCCGCGCGTGGAAGTACATCCTCTCCGATAGCCAAAGCGCCGAAGGCTGGCGTCTGCTCACCTGGGGCGACCTGTCGAATAACGCCTCGTTCGTGGGCGGCCTCGACCTGCCGACCCTTCCGGCGGGGTGGACGCCGCGCGACGAGGACATGGGCATGACGATCGACGAGGTGGAACTCTACCTCGACCAATTCAAGCTGCGGAAGAAAGTCGGCGACACGGAGCTTCCCGCGAAGTGGAGTCTGGTCGAGGTGACGGAGGAGGCCACCCACCGCCCGCTCATGTGGAAGGACCTCAACAAGGAACGACTCGCCGGTCTCGACGTGCCCGGCATCCCGGCGGATTGGGATCCTCAGGCTCTGCCGGCGGGGCTTGGCATGATCGGCGGCAAGCCGCTCGACGCGGCCTCTCGGCTGTTCCTCGCGTCGAAGGCGAGCCACCTCAGCGTCGATGAGGTCGAAAAACGGCTGGAGCAAGCCAACAAGACCAACCCCGCAGTCGCCCAGGTGCGAGCGGTCTTCGACCGACTTACGCAACTCGTCGCGATACGCGATACGCTCGAGAAGGTCAGCGAGACGGCCTCGGACCGCAAGAACCGCCGCGTCGTCCGCAAGCTCGTCGTGCCCCAAACGGTCACGCTGGTCTACCGCAGCAATCGCTCCACCAACACCAGCCCCATGTTGCCGACGGCGGGCAACGAGTTCAGCGGCAACTTCGCCGAACTCAAGGAATCGGTCAGCTACACCGTGCGCGGCGAGGACTACGTCACGCCCCGCCGAGAGATCACCGTCGTCCTGCGCCCGCTGGTCGATTCGCTCGAGAGTCGGGAAGAGCGACCCGCCTACCTGTACTACCGGATCGCGGAAGACGGCTCGCCGGAAGACATCCGCATGAAGCGGCAGCCCCTCGAGGCGTCGAAGTTGTCGGTGTCCGGCGACACGACCACCCTGGAAGTCCCCGCCGGGACCCTCGTCGTCCTCGAGGGCCAATTGTCGAAGCCGCTCATGAGCATCGACACCGGCGTCGAGCCGAAGGACGCGAAGAACTTCACGGGCGAGAAGCCGGAGAAGGTCGGCAAGTACGGCTTCACCATGCGGCTCGAGAACGTCCGCCGCGAGCAGCGCTTCAAGTTCCTCTACACGGACAACGACGGCGTGACCGGCGAGCGGAAGGTCGTCGTCATCGCGAGGCCCGACACCACCCCGCGCGTCCGCGAGTTCAACCCCGACGAGATCATCCGCAAGGGGCGCGGCAACGAGGGGTACATCATCGCCTCGGGGTGCCGCATCCCGTTCAGGGGCAAGGTCGGCGACGACTACGGCCTGTCGCGGGTGCGCTACGCGATCAAGGTGACACCGTCGGACTTCCTGAGCGAGCAAAAGGTACTCGGCCTACTCGGTGCCGGCGCGCTGCCGCTGTTGGCTCCGGGAGGGACCGGCCTCCAGGGGGCGGCGTACCTCATCGCCCTCGAGAAGGAGGTCGCCAACAAGGCGAGCGAGGCGTCGGGGCCGGAACAAGTCTACGACCTCCCGTCCTTCACGGACGCGATCAAGCGGTCCCGCATGGAGGACGGCGGCTTCGAGTCACTCCAGCGCGGCACGATCGAGACGATGCTGAAGACCAGACAGAAGCCGAGCTTCCGCCGGCTGACTCGCGAGTTCGGCCTGACCTCCGACCGGTGGATCGACAAGTTCGCCGAGACGGAAGACGACGAGAAATTCCCCTCGCGCTGGTACAAGGCGAACGACTTCCGCTCGCCGCTGGGGAGCGACCTGCCGCTGTGGAAACTGAGCTACCGCGACAGCGTGGGCAAGGACCGGCCGCTGAAGGATCCCGACGACACCAAGCCGCAGAAGCGTTTCCTCGTCGAGGTGCGCCTCCTCGTGGACGACAACTACCTCGACGGGGACCTCGACAAGAACACCAAGCAGCCGATCCCGAACACCGGGGCCTCGGGCGAGTCGTTCACCTTCACCGTCGTCACGGACAACGAACTCCTCAGCCGCATCGCGGAGGAGGAGGAGGTCAAGTTCCGCGAGATGGAGAAGGCGGTCAAGCCGATCCGCGAAAACCTCCTCCGCCTCGAGGAGACGTCCCGCAGCCTGACGTTCGACCCCGGCTCGGTCGATGCGAAGCTGTTGACGAGCTACATCGCCCGGTGCGACACGATCGGCGATGTCCTCAAGACCTCTCAGCAGGACGTGAAGAGCGTCTTCACGACCTACGAGCGCATCATAAAGGAAATGCGCGTCAACCAGTTGAACGAGGAGATCCTCAAGAAGGTACACGGCACGATCTACCTGCCCCTCTCGGAGGTGTCGGAGCGCCAGTTCGACAACACCTACAACGACATCATCGCCCTACGCCGTGCCCTGGACGACACAAGCAAGACGGTCCCCGGCCGCGTCGAAGTGGCGGGGGCCAAGGCGTCCGAAGCGAAGAAGCAGATGCAGGATCTGCACAACCAGCTCGACAAGATCATTCGCGCGATGGAGGGGCTTTCGACGATCAAGAAATTGATCGAAGAGTTGGCGCTCATCGAGCGGCAAGAACAGGATCTCGAATCGGTAGTCGCCCGGGTGCTGCGGAAGCGCATCGAGGACGCCCTCAGAGGGAAGGATTGACGCGACCGGATTCCATCGGCGGGAATAGTGCTCCCGTCTCCCCCTGGATACAGGGGGAGACGGGTCGGGGGTTATGGGGGGGAATCCTAGCCCGAAAGAACCCATCACCCCTCTTCCCTCCCTGCGGGGCGAGGGGGAACCGGATAAGATACCGCTGGCCCTAAGTGCTCCGTTTCACAAACACGAGTAGGATTGTGGCGCTGCCCTCGACGCCCGGACGCCCGCATTACTTCACCCGGCGTATCCGGTGGTTCTCGCTGTCCGCGACGTACAGCACCCCCTTCGCGTCGAGGACCAGCCCATGAGGCCGGCCCATGCCCGCGTCCAACGGCGGGCCGCCGTCGCCGCCTGGCCCACGCCTTCCCCTCGCGACCGTCGTGACGAGTTTCTTCGCCACGTCCAGCTTGCGGATCGAATGGTTCTCCGTGTCCACGACGAAGACGTTCCCTGCGGCGTCGCATCGGATCGCCTTGGGGCCGTCGAAGGTCGCCTTCGCCGCGGGGCCGTCGAGTTTGCCACGCCCGCCCATCCCCGCGACGGTGCGGATGACGCCCTTCGCGTCCACGACGCGGACGGCGTTGCCCTCGCGCTCGCAGACGTAGGTGTTGCCCTTGCCATCGACGCACACGGCACGGGCACCGAAGAGGACCGCTCCGGTCGCGGGACCGCCGTCGCCCTTATCCTCGGGCTTCGGCCTGCCTTTTCCCCGACCCTTGCCCGCGAAGGTGGAGATCACTCCTGTCTCGAGGTCCAGTCGGCGGATGCGGCCGTCGCCCACGTCGGCGATCAGTAGCCCGCCCTTGCCGTCGAGGGCGCAATCGTTCGGCTCGACGAGTCCCGCCCTGTCGCCTGGCCCCCTGTCGCCGGAATACACCTTCTTCCCGTTGCCCGCGACTGTCGAAACGAGCTTCGTCTTCGCGTCTACCTTGCGTACCCGCGCGTTGAGCCGATCAACGATAAAGAGGTCTCCCTCGAGCGAGACGGCGACGGCATACGGCTCGTCGAACATCGCCTTCGTCGCGGCCCCGCCGTCGCCGGAGAATCCCTTCTTTCCCGTACCCGCGACCGTCGTGATGACCCCGCTCGTCAGGTCCACTTTGCGGACGCAATGGTTGTTCGCCTCGGCGACGTAGAGGCCGCCCTTGCCGTCGAGGTCGCAGTGGAACGGCTGGTCCAGGAGTGCCTTCGCCGCCGGCCCGCTGTCGCCCGCATACCCCGCCTTGCCGGTGGCGGCAACGCTGTCGATGGTGTCGGCCCGCAGAAGGGGCAGCGAGAGGAAGAGGATTGCTACGAGTGGTTTCATGATCGCCTCTCGAGAAGTGTCCCCGGCATGAATGCCGGGTCGAATAGAGAAAGCATGGTACAGAGCGGGCGTCGGGCGGTGGCCCCCGCGTCTGGCAGAACCTTCGGGCGAGTCGTCAAACAGAGTTGTCGGCACTCTACCCCGCCACGGACGTTTGCGCGTGGATGGGCACTACACAGGCGGTCGCCGCCGATCACCACCTATCGACGCTGGACGCCTCATTCGCCAGGGCAGCCGAGAGGGGGGCGAAGGGCGACGCAGAATCCGACGCACGGACGACGCAGAATCCGACGCAGTCAGCAGGCGACCGGAAACGACGAGAGCCGACAAGATCGACTGAAGTCCCTTCGGGTGAGGGGGTTAGTCGGATCCTGTCGGCTCTCGTCGGCCACTGTCATTCCGCTCATGTACCCCCAAGGGGAATCGAACCCCTGTCTTAGCCTTGAGAGGGCTACGTCCTAGGCCTCTAGACGATGGGGGCAGTACTTACAAGAAATATAGGAGTGCATCCCCACCCTGTCAAGGGGCGCTCCCTGAGATCGTCCCCCAGATGACCGTGTCTTGTTTCCTGGTCTTCGAGATCGGCTGAGGGACGACGGGCGGTCAAGCCTTGTGGATTTCGGAGGTCCGGCGTGCCACATGAACCTCTTGCCAACTGACATCTTTGGACTGTAGCCGGGTCGTCGTCCAGCCGAACCGGGCCATTGCCTTCCTGAAGTACTTGGTGTTGAATCCCAGTTCCAGCCAGCCATGATTGCGGATCGCCCAGAGAGAAATGCCATCGAGCCGCAAGCCCCACGGCCAGTCGAAAGAGTCCGTGATCGGTTCGCCGGCGAAGACGACCGCGCCGCCGGGGCTTACCAGCTCGTCGAGGCGCTCGATCATGCGCAGGTGGTCGGAACAATGGTGGAAGCACTCGTAGAAGACGACACGATCGAATCGACCCTCGGGCTGGTAATCCAACATTTCGGAGAGAGCCACATCGACCTTCAGTCCCACCTGAAGGGCGCGGGCGCGGACAATGTCCGTGTACAACGGGTTGATATCGACGGCCGTTATGGGATGGCCCATCTTGGCAAATTCGAGCGTGCTGGTGCCCGAGCCGGGACCGAACTCGAGGATGCGATCGCCCTGCTGAAGGTCCAGGGCGCGGATCATGAACCCGATCGCCATCAACTGCTCGCCCACGACGGTGGGATTTTTCGACCAGTAAGGGTGCGGGTTGGCCATCAAGGCGTCGAAATCGATGGTCAACTGTTCATTCACCTTCGGCTCGTAGCTCGACTGTCCCGACAGCCGCGAATACAACTCGAACTGCACCCGCCGGTACTCCGGCGAATCGGGGTCTGCGGGGAGGTCGATGCCGGGGTCGAACCGGCAGCCATCGAGAACTTCGCGAAAGGCCGCATCGGAGGTCTCGGCCGCCTTCCGGGCAGCCTCGAACATCTGATCGACCTCTTCGAGGGTGCGGACGATGCGGCGTGGGTCCAGCGGAGGACCGACGAGCGAACGTCGCACTCTTCGTGCCGACATCCAGATCAATGGCGGGCAAACTTGCTTCGCGAAAGTTTTGAACAGCGAAGAGGGCATGGTCCAACTCCTAGGAAGTGCGGACGTACCGGCGGCATATGGCCCGCGTCTATCTTTCGACCCGAGGCACCTCTTGTCGGGTGCATCGGGATTAGGATACCCTCGCCCGTGCGGGGACACAACGACAACAGGCAAGGCGTTCCCGGTCTCGGACTCGTCTGTCCCTGGCGGGATCTTTCGGGTACAACCCCACGGGATCGAGGTCCGATCGGGCGGAAACCCGGTCGTCGGCACAAGATAGGTAGACGAAGCGGAGGAGCCGGTCATGGACGACCGCAAGCGACACGTCGGGTTGTTCGTTTCCCTCGGCTTCGCCATCGCGCTCGCCGGGTGCGTGACGATGGGCCGACCCTTGCCGGAAACGCGCGCACGCACCGTACCGGATCGTGCCAGACTCCTGGCCACGAGGGGCGAGGTGCCCCTCGTTCCCGTGCCCCCGCCGCCCTATGGTCGGCCCGAAGATGGCAACCCCGCGAGTCTGGGTAAACCTCTCGCGGAGACAGCAGCCAAGGAGAAGCCCGTCGAGGCAACGCCCGTTTCGGCGAAGGCCGAGCCCAAGGCCGTGCCGGCCAAACCCGTCTCGGCAGCAGGTGCAACGCTCCCCGCCATGACGGCCCGGCTGCTCGTCGCGAACGCCCAGAAGAGATACGTCGGCATCGACTCCTATATCGTGCGTCTCACACGCCGCGAAGTGGTCAACGACAAGCCCAGCCCCGAAGAGGTCATGCTCTTCAAGTTCCGCAAGCAGCCCTGGAGCGTCTACTTCAAGTGGCTGAGTAAGGAAGGACTGGGGCGCGAGGTGGTCTTCGTCCGCGGGCGCTACGAAGGGAAGCTCCACACCCTACTCGCGGCGGGGGATGTCCCGTTCGTCCCCGCAGGCCGGCGCATGTCGCTCGCCCCCGACAACATCCTCGTCCGCTCGGCCACCCGACATCCGGTCACCGAAGCGGGTATCGGTGCCTGCATCGAACGGCTCGGCGTCGTCCTCTCGGCGATGGAGCGCGGCGACCGCAAGTCCGGCGCGATCCAACTCATCGGGCCGATCGAACGGGCGGAGTACGACCGGCCCGTCTATGGTCTCGAACACGTCCTACAGCCAGGGCTTGATCCGTCACTGCCTCGGGGGGGACGCCGACTCTATTTCTTCCACCCCGAGAATCAACTGCCGACCCTCATCGTCGCCAAGAACGAGCGGGGGCAGGAGGTCGAATACTATTTCCACGACCGCCTCTTGTCGAACGTAAAGCTCGACGAGGACGATTTCGACCCGGATCGCCTCTGGGCCAAGCCCAAGGCCAAACCTTGAGGCCAATGAATCGAGGTCTGTCACATTGACAGCGATCGGGAGCGAATCCGGCAGGACGGCACCTTGTCTGGAGAAGAATGGTTGCATTCGTTCCCGATTCATGGTGTGATGGAGTAATGAGTTAGTCATATTCCGCCCTTCGGAGCGATTCGCGGAATACGATTTGCTCAAACTCTCTCGACTTCGAACAGGGTACAGGTGCGCGGAGATGAACGCCACAGCAGACTCGAAACACTTCTCGATCTTGATTGCGGACGACGACCGCAATAGTCGAGATGCGCTGCGTGATATCATCCAACCGGAAGGATTCCAGACGATCGTCGCCTCCTCGGGCGAGGAGGCCATCGACATCGTCCGAGGCGTGACGATCCATCTCGTCTTGCTCGACATGCACATGCCGACCCTCACGGGTCTGGAAACGCTCCAGGTCGTCCGCCAGATCAACGCCCAGCTCCCCGCCATCCTCGTGACCGGAGACCCCTCCGATCGGCTGGTCCGCGACGCGATCCGGGCACAATTCTTCAGCGTCCTCCCCAAGCCGGTCAGCAAGGGACTGCTCCTGTACACGGTCCTCAAGGCTTTGGCCCGGTTCTACGGGCTTGCCTGATACCTAATCCCAGAGATGTGTCCGTTTCGGCCCCTCACTCCTGTACAAGGCGACAGGGCGAAGGGGCGAGGTCTGCGCATTGCCGCCGGGGGTTTGTAACGATTCTGACGGTTCTGCGGGAACCGACTTGACGTGAATCCAGCCGAAAGGGCAGAATGGGTAGATGGGATGAATGCCGAGGCGCGCCGATCGACTACCCCGCACGGTCACTCGCTCGCGCCGGTTGATTCACCCCCAGGTGACATTCGGGCGACTTGTTCGACGAGACAGGTGTCTACCTGGCCGCAAAAGGACCCGGATCGAAGCAAAGGACCGAAATCCATGACCAAGACGCTGTTGAGTTGTCTGCTCGCTGGTGTTCTCATCACCCTGGCCGTGAATCAGCCGGGGCGAGCCGACGCCCCGAAAGCTGTGGCGGGGCAGCCGCAGACGTATGTCATCCTCGTCGGCATCAGTGAATACGCCGACAAGAAGATCAAACCCCGCCCTATGGCCGAGAAGGATATCGCCGCGCTGCATCAGCTCTTCGCCGACAAGGCCCACCTGGGCGTCGAGCCGAAGAACGTCACCCTCCTCGTCGGGGATCCCAAGGGTGAACTCGCCAAGAAGGCGACCAAGGCCAACTTCCTCGACGCCCTGAAAAAGGTCGCCGACGTGGCTCGGCCTGATGACCTCGTCCTCGTGGCGTTCATAGGCCAGGGGGGGCCGCTCGGCACCTCCGGCGAGCGCCGGTGCTACTTCATGGCCGACTCCACGGTCGCGGGCCGAGACAAGGACGCGGTCGCCACGGAGGAGATCGAGGACGCGCTGAAGAAGTTGAAGCCGAAGCACCTGACGGCCTTCATCGACGTGAACTTCAAGGGCTTCGAGATCGACAAGGCCACCCCAGAGCCGACCTTCGCCAAGGCCCCGTACAAGGAGTTCCTCGGCGACGACGGCAGCGACGATCACCTGTCGAAGCCCGGCCGAGTGGCCTTCCTCGCGACATCGGGCTTGACCCCCTCGCTCGACCTGAAGGACCACGGCATCTTCACCAAGGTCCTCCTCGAGGCGCTGGGCGGTAAGGCCGACACCGACGGCTACGAGCCGGACGGCCTCGTGACCGTCGATGAGGTGGCGACCTACCTCGCCAAACGCCTGCCCGCGCTGGCGCGAGAAGAGGGCAAGACGGAGAAGGAAAAAGAACAGGACGCCTTCACCATCGCTGGCCTCTCGTCGCGCTATGTCTTGACGAAGAACCCCGTCGCCGCCGAGAAAGCGCGGAAGCGCCTCGCCAAGTTCGGCGTACTCGTCGATGACAAGAAACTGACCGACGCCGCCCTGATCGAGGAAGGCCGAGACTACCTGACGCGCATGCCGATCTTGAAGAAGCGCCAGGAGGTCCGCAAGGTCTACCAGGACTTCGTCGATGGCAAAGTGACCGCGAAGGGACTCGAAGAGAAGCGCGACACGCTCATCGCCGAGATGAAACTCAAGCGATCGGAGGCGAACGAGTTCGCGAGCAAGATCCTCGAAGTGACCGAGCTGATGAAGAAGAAGTACGTCAAGGAAGTAAATGTGGGCAAGATGGTCGGCTGGGCCATCACCGAACTGTATCGCTCCGTCGAGGAGAAGGTTCCCTCCGAGATCGAGGCCCAACTCAAGGACATCCAGAACCTCAGCGCCGAAAAGCTGGGCACCCTCCTGAGCGAGGCACGCATCGCCCTCGGCAAGCGAGAAGACCTCGACAACCTGAAGGATCTTACCTTCACCCTGTCGCGCATGCTCCACAAGCTCGACGCCCACACCAACTACATCGACCCCGAGTCGAGGGATCGGTTCAACCAGGAGGTGCAGGGCAACTTCACGGGCATCGGCATCCAGATCCGCAAGGACGCCGCCAGCGACGAGTTACTCGTCGTCACCCCGATCAAGGGTAGCCCCGCTTATCTGAAGGGCATCCAGGCGGGCGACATCATCACCGAAGTGATCCGCGACGTGGACAGCAAGGGCGAGGCGTTGCCGAAGACCGAGACGACACCGACCAAGGGCATGTCCACCAACAAGGCAGTCAAGCTGATCCTCGGCCAGAAAGGCACGAACGTCAAGCTCATGATCCGCCGCGAGCTGAAGGAGCCTTTCGAGGTGGAAATCACGCGCGGGCGGGTCGAGGTCGAATCGATCCTCGGCTTCAAGCGCAAGGACGACGCCGGGTGGAACTTCATGGTCGATCCCAAGAGCAAGATCGGCTACATCCGCATGTCGAGCTTCGCGAGGAACACCTTCAAGGACCTCCAGATCGCCATGAACGACCTGATGAAACAGGGCGTCAAGGGTCTGGTCTTCGACCTGCGATTCAACCCAGGCGGTCTCCTCGACATCGCGATCGACGTGACCGACCTCTATGTGGACGACGGCCTGATCGTGAGCATCCGCCAGCGCCCGCCCGCGAAGGAAATCTTCTACTCCGGCAAGAGCAACGGCTCGCTGTTGGACTTCCCGATGGTGTGCCTGGTCAACGGGTACAGCGCTTCGGGCAGCGAGATCGTCTCGGCCGCCCTCCAGGACCACGGCCGGGCGAAGATCATGGGCGAGCGGTCCTACGGCAAGGGCAGCGTCCAGAACATCGTCGATCTCGATGTCATCGACCCGAAGACCGGGACGACGAGGACGGCAGAGATCAAGTACACGACGGCCACGTTCTGGCGTCCGAACAAGAAGAACCTCAATAAGGCGAGCACGCCCGGCAAGGACGACGACGAGTGGGGCGTGACCCCGGACAAGGTCATCAAGCTGACGAGCAAGGAGCGCCGGGATCTCGAGGAGCATTTGCGCAACAGCGAGACGATCATGCCCAAGGGCAAGTCCAAGACGAAGCCGTTCGAGGACCGCCAGCTCGAGGCGGCCCTGGAATACCTCCGCGGCCAGATCAAGATGGCGAGCCGCGCTGCGAAGTGAGTCGTCTTTTGCATAGACGAGACACGCCGCCGGGGAGACGATTCCCCGTCGGCGTTCGTGTTCCTCCGAGTAAGAGGACGCCACAACCCCTGCCATCACAAGCGAATGCAGCACCTCCCCCTCCCAGGGGGGATATAGGATTTTACTCGACGCGGACGGTCGTGGGTGCTACCCTGGCTGTAGGAGTGGCCGTCCCTTTGGAAGGGGCTAGCATGATGGAGTCCGAATGACTGGGCTGGGTCGCGCGGCCGGACGGGATCTCGAAGGAGGTGGCTGATGAACGTGACATCGACGGTGCGATTGGGGCTGGCCGGCCTGGCGTGCGGCCTGGCGGCGCTCGTGGGGTGCAACCCGCCGCCAGAGGACGCGGACGACCCGGAGCCACCAGGGGCGGTCGTGGACCGGGACGATTTCATCCCCTCGGGCAAGTACGGGCGTCACGAGGATCCGATGGTAGGCGTCCTACAGCTCGACGTGCGTGCCATCAAGGCCAATGATCATAGTTACGGACCGGACGACATGCTGGGTTTCTCGACGGGCGGCATGAGTTATCGTTCGGTCTATGCGCATGACGGGGATGACAAAGCCTTCAGGACGGCGAATGCCGCCGACGCCAAGCGCTGGGGCATCACCGTGCCCTACGCCCTTGTCGAGGCGGAGGCCCATCGCGGGTTCACCTTCCACGACGGCGAAGGATTCGTGGCGAAGAAGATGAAGCGGCTCGACGGCACCGCCGACTACCCGCTCGACCTGCCGAGCGTGGTGTCCCGCCTGCGCGATCGCTACCAGGGACACATCGAGGTCCGGCGGAAGAAGACCGACTCCGAGATGGAGGCGGTGAAGAAGGAGGTGCTGAAGGGCCGCGCGGTC
>JANXSH010000606.1 GCA_025356615.1 Planctomycetia bacterium
CGGGTGTTATGGTGGCTGCCTCGAGCAGAGCCTCTGCTTCGGGATGTTCCAGAATGGTTGCCATGATCGTCTCTTCCGGTTGTGGCTACTGCCAGAGTAGCCGGGCGAACCGAGATGGCAAGAGCCTATCAGTTACAGTAGAACTACATCAATGCGGTTTGGACCGGAAATTCCGTGCCTTACCACGCGCCCGGCATCACTCACGCCCCGATTGTGGTTGTGCAGAGAGGGTTCATTCTAGGGCGTTTCGGTCCATCCACTGGCAATAGGACCACTGCCAACGAAGAAGGGGTTGCGATGACGCAACCCCTTATCCTGTCATACTCTAGCATTCGCAGTCATCAGTACACCAGACAGGACTCGAACCTGTAACCTTCGGTTCCGTAGACCGATGCGACAAATTTACAACTGGTTACACGACAAACACTTACGCCGACGTACTCGGCCGACTTACGTCCCGCTTACTATCGGTGGATTGGAGTACACTCGGCGAGGTCATCAAAATCGTCGAGGCGTGGTCGAGCCTCCCGCCGCACATCAAGAGCGCTATCACGTCGCTGGTAGATGCGGCTGGGGTGCAACGGGCGGGAGGTGAGAAGGGTAGGAATTCTGGACCGTCCCGGCAAGCCGGGCAAGGTTGATGGGGAGTCGTGGATTGATTCCGGCGCGGCAACATCGTATCGCATCGCCACCCCCGGCATGGGAGCCGGGCGCTCGCGGCGAGGGCAAGGCGATGGCACAGGTGATCGAGGTGCGGGGTATCGGGCATTTCGTCCTCGTGCTGAAGGAAGGCGACTCCAGCCCGGTCCAACTGGTTCCCGCGCCGGTGCATATCATCGACGCGGAGCAAACCGCTGGGAACGTGCAGGTCATCATCCCCTTCGCGAACGCCCCGACACCGCCCCCCTTCGGTCGGTGTCCCGTCCAGCTTGACGCCGACGCCACCGCGTCCGTCGCAGGTATACCCACCTCGATGCCGGATGGCGTGGCTCGCCGGGCGGTAACGGCGCTCGTCGGCGCATTCCCCGGCGGACTCTCCAGGCAGGCGTTGAACCTGGCGGCCAAGGCCGGGGACGCACGAAACGCACTGCGAGGTCTGGTCGAGACGTGCCCGCTCTGGAAGGCGGCGCTGCGGTTCCCTCGCGAGAAGGGGGACTACCGCAACCAGAACCTCGGCTACCGCATCGCCGACTACGCCGACGTGACCGCGTCGATGATCGACATGGCGTCGGCGCGGGTGCTGGACGACGACACCGTCCGGGCGGCGATCGCGAACATCGACGACTTCCGTCAGCGGCGTCCCGCCGGATGAAGATGCACAGTAACACAAATGTGTGCCCCTGTGTGAAAGTCGCCTCAAGACTGTGCCGCTGTGCGTCCGATGATGGTGGTGTCGCCGACCATCATCCCTTATCTGGGGCACGCTATTGGCCACCTTACTGATCGCCGCGCAAAGAAAGTTACCCTGATTGGATCTTCAAGCCAGCTTGGGCAAAGCAGGAACGGACCAAATGAGGCTTCTGGCGGAGGCGACCGACTGCGAGGTGAAACTCCTGGTGCAACTCCTCCAGGTCGCGACACACCAAGTTGCGCATCTCTACATTCTTGAGGTGATGCCATCCGCCTTCATCCCACGGGTTGAGGTCAGGGGCATATCCCGGCAGCGCTTCCAGCCACACTTTTCCCTTTGTCTGAGTCACGAACTCCTTGACGGCCGCCCTGCGATGGATTGGCGAGCCGTCCCAGACTACCAACAACCGCTTCCCCGCTACCCGCAGCAAGTGCGTGAGGAACTCGATGCTATGCAACCCATTGAGCGACTCCTGCCGCACCAGGGTGTAGACCTTGCCTTCCAGCGTCATGCCGCCCATGACCGAGAGGTGATCGCGCGTCAACTTCTCGCAGATGACTGGCGTCTGCGCCTCGGGGGGCGTAGGTTCGGACCAACCCCGGCAGCAGATGAGACCCCGATTCATCCTCGAAAACCAGCACGCGGCGCTCACGTTTGGCTCGCCGGAGCAATTCGGGCCAGACTTCGCGACGCCAGCGGCGGATGACTTTCTCGTCTCGCTGGATGGCCCGCCGAATTGGCACCTGGGGCGTCCAATGCAGTTCTCGGAGCAACCTGCCGACGTGGCCTTTGTTGTAGCGGATGCCAAACTCCTCCTCGATTACTTCGGTGATGCGAGCGCAGGTCCACACCTGACCCCGGAACCCGTAGGCCTCCGCGCCATGCCAGAGGAACTCCGGGATCAGACGCTTTTGAGTGGCAGAGAGTTTGGGCGGACATCCAGGACTGGGGTGAGCGCGCAGAGCCTCCGGTCCGCCGTCACGGGCATGGGCGAACCAACGGCTGACGCTCACAGGGGAGACACCGAGCGCCTCGGCGATGTGATGCCGAGGCCAGCCTTGCTGCTTCAGGTGCAACGCTCGAAACCTCCGCCACTCGAGGCCGCCAGCCGGAAGGAAATCATGGTTCTCCATACTCCCATTCTATGCGGCCACTAGAGTAACCTTCTTTGCGCGGCGATCAGTAACTCTTCACCAGGGCGACCCCGCCCCCGCCGTGTCTGCCGTCCTGACACGCATCCATCTCGGCATCCATCTAGCACGACCCCTCGCCACCCTCGACAAGGATATCGCGAGCGGACGCATTCCCGCGCCGTGCTTCCGCCTCGGTCGCTCGCCCAGGTGGAGGCGGGCCGAGATCGACGCCTGGATGGCAGCGGGTGGGCCTCCGCGCGACGAGTGGGAGGCGATGCGTCGCCACGGCGACGGCAAGCGCCGGTGATCCGCCGGGGAGATCGGGGAGCGGGCGGCGGACTTGGCGACGGTGTCGCCGGGGAGCCAGGGGCAGCGGTCCGACCTCGACGAGACTTCCCCTCGCGGTGAGGGGAAGTCTGAGATAGGGCACGCCAAACAAGAACGCCTCCGCGCCATCCTCCGCGCCCCGGAACTGGTCTAGGATCTCCAGCAGTACGCTGCGCCCGGCGTCGGCTTCTCCGAGGCGCTCAGCGCGTGCTTCCTGCGTGCGGTCGAAAAAGGGGCTTGGAAGTTGTGCTACGAGACGCCCCGCACCCGCTGGCCCGAACTCGTCCGCTTGCGGTGTTCCTTCCTCCGCGTGAACCTCCGACACGACTGCCGCTGCCTGGTGATGTTCGTCCGCGAGGCCGACGAGATGTGGGAGGAACTCGGCTACGCCGACCGGGACGACCTCCTCGCCTCCGGCTACGACCTGGTGCCCGAGGAGATCGAACTGGCCGTCCGCTGGCTCGAGTTGAACGACCCCGACTACGCCATCGGGATCGAGGAGGTGAAGAATCGCAGTGCGGCTGATCGGAGCCGCGACGCGGCGAAGGCTACCGATGGGAAGGTTCTTTCGGAAGGTAGACCATCCAAACAACTACCTAAATTAGGTAGTAATCGAGCAGACCGTGCCGCCAGTGCTGGTGTCTCCCTCGCCCAACAGGAGAAGCTCGACGCCCTCGCCCGCAAGGCACCCGGCAAGCTCGGCGAGGTCAAGGAGGGCACGAAGTCCGTCCACCGCGCCTGTATCGAGGCGGGGATCGTCAGTGTGCCCACGCCCCTCCAGGTCGTCCTGCGCCTGCTGCCCCGGCTCGACGCCTACGACCTCGCCGCGACCATCCGGGCGGCCCGCGACCGGCTGCCGCAAGCCGAGTCGTGCCCGCCCGCGCCGCACGCGCGGGCCCCGCCGGTTACGCCGAAAATTCATTCCGGCAAAGTTGGGACGCTATCGGGAGTCCTCGTTAGACCACAGGGATCCTCGCTAGTCCAATTTCCGTAATTCAAAAGTCACAAATATGCGGCGAGGCTTCAAAAAACAGCCACACGCCTATTTGGATTGGTAGCCAACCAACATGCGATACTGTACTCAGAAAAACGAAACACGAGGAGTCAGGCAATGGACACCCACAGCGAATACGCGAACCGTCGCATCCAGGGACCAGAGGCAGCCGCGATGATTGGCATCGACATGCCCACGCTGCGACGGCTGGTCCGCTCGAGGCGCATCCCAGCGTGCCAGGTCACGCGAAAGGTGCTGACACTCCGCGTCATGGATGTCGAGAGGTTCATCGAGGCGAACTATGTCCGCCCCGCCTGCCAGTCTGCTCAGACGGCATGAAAAACGATGAGGCCGTCGGGGCTACTACCTCCCGACGGCCTCTAATTGTCTCAGCAGCACACGCGAACCGGACCGGACCGAACCTGTAGGGAAGCAGGAACCAACACTGATTCACTACACGGAAAACCAACATGAATAGCGTACCACGTTCCGGCGAGAATGGCAAACCGGATACCGCCGACAAAGCCGGCGGGCGCACTCCTTTTGCCGGCGATCAGCGTCCCCACCGGCAAGGTCCACGACTGAAGGGACTCTACCGTAACGTCTACACCTGCATCTGGGGCGATGCGACGTTCCGACAGTTCTCTCAGGATGCGAAGCTCCTCTGGATCTACCTCACGACCGGCCCGCACACCTCGCCCGTCGAGGGGCTGATCTCCATCAGAGAGGCCGTTCTAGCCGACGGCCTCAAGTGGCGCGTGAAGGACTTGCGCAAGTCTTGGGCGGAAATCGAAGTCGCCGACTGGGGCAAGGCTGATTGGGATGCCGGCGTCGCCTGGCTCCCCAGTCTGCTCGCGGAAGACAAACCGTGCAGCCCGAAGAACATCTTGGGTTGGAAGTGGGAACTCCCCAACATCCCGGAATGCCCGCTACGAACCGAGGCATGCGAAGCGATCGTCGCCCGCTGCTTGGAAAGGGCAGCCGAGGTCGCCTCCAAATCACAGAACCCGATGAATATCCTGGCCGAGTGGCGGGCCGCTATCGCCAAGAGCTTCGGTGGGATAATCGATACATCCCGGCACGGTGATGATGCCCCATCGCATGGGGCATGGCATGCCCGATGCAACGCAGGAATTGGAATTGGAAAGGGAAAAGGAAAAAGAACACCCCCCCAACCCCCCGCGAAGGCGAAGAGAAATGCGGAGGGGATTCAACTCCTCCTGGGGAAGGAGACGAAGACGGTGATGGGCCCACGGACACGGCGGATGCTGACGAACTGGCGAGGCACTACGATGAATCCGTTAAGCCCATGCATCGCGGACGCGGCTCCTCGGCGATCGCGGCGAGGCTCCGGGACGGCGAGTCCAGCGACCGCATCCGCTCGGCTGCGGTCGCCTACGCGGAATGGCTCGATGCCCGCGAGAAGGAACCCGAGGTCCGTCAGACGGCGAATACCTTCTACGGCACCGGCAAGTCGCAGAAGTACGAGCAGTTCCGGGATTCCCCACCCAAGTCGTCTGCCCCGACCGTCGGTCGAGAGTCACCCGCAACTCGTCGAGGCGACCGCTCGCCTCCTGGCGTTCTATCGCCAGACCGTTGGATCACCGTACAGCGAAGACGGCGCGGATGCCGCCATCATGGCCCTGCTGGCGGGTGGCACGACCGAGAAGAGGCTGACCGGCGCGATTCGCCGCTACGCGCGCGACTGCGACAAGCAGCGGCTGGATAACACCGCGCGTAAAGGTGCCCCTGCTTTCTTCGCTTCGGCCTGGCAGGAGTACGCCCCAGCGGAGTCCCCTCCACTGCAACCCTACGAGCCTCGCGCCGTCCTGTCCGACGAGGAATTCGCTGCCCGCCCCGGACTCGCGAGGAAGTCCGCCCTGGTCGATGAACACTTCTCCAAGCACTTGGTCGGCGACGACCGGCGGGGTCGACCGGACTCGTTCATCGCGCGAATCCTCCTCGATGGAGTACCGCCGATCGAGCTGCTCGCCGCCGCCCAAGGGTATGCTCGACACGCAGCCAAAGAGGCACTGCCGCAGAACGAACGCATCCTGTCTCCTGAGTTCTTCGTCGCCGAATGGCAGAGGTGGCGGACGCATCCGCCAGATTGCTGGGCAACGGAACTTGCAGACGAGTTGGCGAAATCAGAAGCGCAGCTGGCGGAGGAATTGGCGGCCGCGATGTCGAAACATGAACTACGCATCGCGAAGAGGTCGGAGATGACTCGTCCGCAACCAACCAGCGTGCCCGCTCGTCCGGTTGCACAAGCCGAACCACCAACCTGACCACCATCCCCCCTCGGGGCATGGACGCCCTCCCCCCCAGGAGACGCACCCATGCCCGCCATGCCTTTCGGAAAATATCGCGACGAGAACCTCGAAGAGATCCCGACGAGCTACCTCCTCTGGCTCCGCGACAACGTAGAGCTCAAGGCTTGGCTCGACCGGGCCGTGCGCCGCGAACTACGATCCCGCGACGCCGACGGGCCACGCGACGGCTACGAGCATGAGGAGACGCGCCGCACGGACCCTCCGCCACTCCCCGACATGCGCGGCCTGGTGTCGCGGTGGCATCGCCACCTATCCAACCAGTTCCATACCGACGCCGGCGGAGACGGTAGGGCGATGCAGGCGATCAACGCCGGTCGAGACGCATTACTCGAGATGCTCGCCGGGGAAGGTCTGCTCCGCTAATTTGCACCGCCTGGAACACGCGGTTACGTTCGGTGGCACCAGGACCAAACCGCGCGACGCCTTTATTCTCACCCTCACCGACGCCGCCCCCAACGACCAGGGCTGTTGCTTGTTTCCATAACTCCAAGAACGATGGTGCGACTTTTCTAGACTTA
>JANXSH010000636.1 GCA_025356615.1 Planctomycetia bacterium
ACCGCGTCCCGCCGCGAGGGGTCGTGGCGCAGCGGCCAACTGACCCGACGGGACACCCAGAACGCATGAACCCCGACGACGGCGACGTAGCAGACGCAGCAGAGCAGGCATTGCGTCGGCGAGAGCGCCACCCAGGGACCGGGGTAGGTCTTGGGCAAGCAGACGAGCGCGAGGCAGACCATCAGCAAAAACGACATGCGGACGTTCCCTCGCCGAGACGCCAGGATCCCACAACCTCATTGTACCGCGATCGAAGAGTATCGACAAAGGATCGAAGCCGTTCCGGTCCCAGGAAACCCGCTGGTGTGAGCGAATCGAGCGACCCCGTCAGAGGATCCTCGACCATCGCTCGAGGATCCGAAGTCATAGCTCCGAATGGAGGCGGATGGCCTGGCCGATCTCCCCTCACGCCAGCATTTCGTCTACCCTGATCTGCCCGACCATCGCGCCGTCGAGGAGGAGCGGGATCGCTTGCCCGACGCCGAAATCGACCCGCGTCCCATAGGTGTCCCCCGACGGCACGGAGTAGACCTCGACCCAACGGTCTCGAACATTGACGATCCAGTAGATCGGTATCCCGGCATGGGCATAGATCCGGCCCTTGTCGTCGCGGTCGCCCGGCAAAGTCGAGTCGGCGACTTCGATCACCAGTCCGATGTCTGCCGGGCCTGGGTGTCGCGTGAGGTACCCCGATTCGTCGCCTCGCACGATAGCGAAGTCCGGCTCCGGTTCGCTCTCGTCGAGTGTGATGGCGCTCTGACAGCGCACGTCCCATCCGGGCAGGACGAGGCGAACGAGACGCTTGTTGGTCTTCTGGATCGCCACGTCGTGGGGCGGGTTGCGTTCCATTTTGTGGACCAGATAGCCCTCGAGGAGTTCCAGGTCGTCGTCCTCGGTGAGGATGCCGAGGTCGATGAGTCGGTGGTATTCCGCGACGCTGAAACGGCGGAAGCCGGACATGAGAGTGTCCTCTCCACGCGGATGGATCTCTTTTTCCACTCAGTCCGACGCACCGGAATCCGGTGATACCGTCGGCGGTCGAGCAGAGGCGTCGAGGAACAGAGTCGGCAGCATGTTCATGACATGCTCGGCCTTGCCCTTCGAGGGGGTGATCGGCGACCGGCCCTCGCCCGCGTCGATGATGGTAACGGGGAGGGGATTGATCGAAATGTCATGCTTCCGCTTTTCATCGTCGGACTTCATAGATCGTCCCTCCAGCGAATGGGTTCTTGGGCCAACACCTCGCCCTCGGACCTCACCCGGAACTCGTACAACCCAGCTCGGGGGAACAGCAGGTCGCGCAACAGGATGGGCCAACCATGCACCGTGAGCGGGTCATCACCTAATTCTACCACCGCGACGCGGGATTTGAACAGTTCTTCTTCCTGGCCTTCCTCATCCCACGTCACCAGCTCGAAGGTGAACGAATGAGATCCGACCGCGTCCGTCATTACTACATAGAGTGCTATTTCGGGGAGGATCTGCGGGAAGAGTCCGGCGGAACTGAGGTTGATCGACTGGATCAACTTGTGCAAAGTGTATTGATGAGCGTCCTCGTGGAGTTCGATCTGCTCGCACGCAAGGAAGTGACGGATGATCGGTTTTCGTGCCATGTCGAGCCTCACCTATCGGTGGGCCGGGATTGACCCCGGCCCCCCTGACACTCGCAATTCACCTTACTTCCCCAGCGCCGCCTGCGCCGCCGCCAACCGCGCGATCGGCACGCGGAACGGGCTGCACGAGACATAGTTCAGCCCGATCTTGTGGCAGAACTTGACACTGTCCGGCTCGCCGCCGTGTTCGCCGCAGATACCGATCTTGAGATCCTTCCGCGCCGATCGTCCCTTTTCGACGCCGATCCGCATCAGGCCGCCGACGCCGTCGAAGTCGATGACCTGGAACGGGTCCTTCGGCACGATGTCGCTCTCGGTGTAGACGCGGATGAACGAGCCGTAGTCGTCGCGGCTCATGCCGAGGCCGGTCTGCGTCAGGTCGTTCGTCCCGAAGCTGAAGAACTCCGCCTCGCTCGCGATCTGGTCGGCGACGATGCACGCGCGGGGCAACTCGATCATGGTGCCGACGAGGTACTTGACCTTCACGCCCTTCTCGGCGAAGACCTTGTCGGCGGTGTCGCGCACGATCTTGGCCTGGGCCTTGTACTCGGCGACGAAGCCGACGAGCGGGATCATGACCTCCGGCTCGACCTCGATGCCCTTCTTCTTCACGTCGCAGGCCGCCTCGAAGATGGCGCGCGCCTGCATCTCGGTGATCTCGGGGTAGACGATGCCGAGCCGACAGCCGCGGAAGCCGAGCATCGGGTTGAACTCGTGCAGCCCCTTGACGCGCTCCTTGATGATGTCCACCGGGACGCCCATCTCCTTGGCCATCTCCGCCTGGCCCTTGTCGTCGTGCGGCAGGAACTCGTGCAGCGGCGGGTCGAGCGTGCGGATCGTGACCGGGAAGCCCTTCATCGCCTCGAACAGGCCCGCGAAGTCCGCGCGCTGGAACGGCAACAGCTTCGCGAGCGCCGCCTTGCGCGCCTCCGGCGTCTCCGCCAGGATCATCTCCCGCATTTCCTTGATGTGGTTGAAGAACATGTGTTCGGTGCGGCACAGGCCGATGCCCTCCGCGCCGAAGGCGATCGCCTGCGTCGCCTGGTCGGGCTGGTCGGCGTTGGTGCGGATCTTGAGCTTGCGTACCGAGTCCGCCCAGGTCATGAGCTTGGCGAACTGTTGGTAGACCTTGGACTCTTCGGGCTTCATCGTCTTGTCGATGAGCACCTGGATGACCTCGCTCGGCTTGGTCGCGATCTGGCCCTGCATCACCTCGCCGGTGAATCCGTCCACGCTGATGAAGTCGCCCTCCTTCAGCAAAAGGTCGCCGACCGTGACGGTTCGTTTATCGTAATCGACGTGTAGCGCTGCACAGCCGACGACGCACACCTTGCCCATCTGCCGGCTCACGAGCGCGGCGTGCGAGCTGGCCCCACCTCGCGCGGTGAGGATGCCATCGGCGACCTGCATGCCGCGCAGGTCTTCGGGGCTGGTCTCGACGCGGACGAGGATGACTCGGCCCTTCGGGTCGATCTTGCCGTGCGCGTCGGGCTTGAACTTCTGGGAGTGTTCGACGGCCTCGTCGGCGAAGAACTTGATGACGCCGGTGGCCGCGCCGGGGCCGGCGTTGATGCCCTTGGCGATGACCTTGGCCTTGCGCTTGGCGGCGGGGTCGAAGATCGGCTGGAGCAACTGGTTGAGGTCGTCGGGCGGGATGCGGCCCCCGCTCAGGGCTTCTTCCTTGGCGATCAGCCCCTCATCGACCATATCGACGGCGAAGCGGACGCCGGCGAAGCCGGTCCGCTTGCCGTTGCGCGTCTGGAGCATCCAGAGCTTGCCCTTCTGGATGGTGAATTCGATGTCCTGCACGTCCTTGTAGTGGCCCTCGAGGGTCTTGCGGACCTCGAGGAGCTGCTTGTGGACGGGGGGCATGTCCTTCTCGAGTTCGGCGATCTTCTTCGGCGTGCGGATGCCGGCGACCACGTCCTCGCCCTGGGCGTTGATGAGGTACTCGCCGTAGAAGACGTTCTCGCCCGTGGCGGGGTCGCGCGTGAAGGCGACGCCGGTGCCCGAGTCCTCGCCCATGTTGCCGTAGACCATCGAGCAGATGTTCGCCGCCGTGCCCCACTCGTGCGGGTAGCCGTACTGCCGGCGGTAGACGATGGCGCGGTCGTTGTTCCACGAGGCGAAGACGGCGGCGACGGCCCCCATCATCTGCTCGAAGGGGTCGTCGGGGAAGTCCCTGCCCTTCTTCTCCTTGACGGCGGACTTGAAGCGCTTGACGAGTTCCTTGAGGTCATCGACGTTCAGGTCGGTGTCCTCGTGCTTCTTCCGCTCGTGCTTGAGATCCTCCATGATCTTCTCGAACGGGTCGGTCTCGGTCTTGGTCTGCGGCTTGAGGTCGAGGACCACGTCGCCGTACATCTGCACGAAGCGGCGATAGCTGTCCCAGGCGAAGCGCTCGTTGCCGGTCGAGTCGATCAGCCCCTTGAGGGTCGATTCGTTGAGGCCGATGTTCAGGACGGTGTCCATCATGCCGGGCATGCTGACGCGCGCGCCGGAGCGGCAGGAGACGAGGAGGGGGTTCTTGGCGTCGCCGAACTTGGCCCCCATGACCTCCTCGGTCTGCTTCATGGCGGCGCGGATCTCGTCCTCGAGGCCGGCGGGGTAGGTCTTGTCGTGGGCGCTATAGTAATTGCAGACTTCGGTGGTGATGGTGAACCCGGCGGGCACGGGCAGGCCGATGAGGCACATCTCGGCGAGGTTGGCACCCTTGCCGCCGAGCAGATCCTTCATCTTGCCGTTGCCGTCCGCCGTCTTGCCGCCGAAGAAATAGACGTGTTTCGCCATTCGTACAGGCCTCGAGAACCAGCGCGATGCTCGCGCGAGAGGGATAGTGGGCACGGTCTAGGTTACGAATCGCGGGGGGGATCGTCAAAGCGAGGGGGAGAGTGGTCACGAGGGCGTGGGAAATGATGAGCCGGAGATTCACAGGAGGAAGTGGGACATCGAATCGACGGGAGTTTTGATTTTGTGGTCGGTATCGCCTCCGGCAAGAGGGCATCCCCGAAAGAGTTCCCACACCCTTGACAATCGAGCCGCGTTGGTGTGGAATGGATTCGAAGCGGGGAGATCGTGTCGGTAGCATTTCGTCATCCCCGGAGGAGCTTCGTCATGCCGGAATTGACACTCGAATCCCTGGCAGCACGCATCGCCGAGTTGGAACGGAAGCATTCGGAGCAGCCCGCAGTGAGCATCGAACCGAGCCACGATTGGCGGTGCGTGGTCGGCACCTCCGAGGACAACGAGTTCACCCGCGACATGCTCGCCGAGATCGAACGGAATAGTGAAGCGGAACGGCAGGCGGCTCGGGAGGAGACCCGTTGATCCTCCTCGATACGGACCATGTGTCGGTGCTGAGAATGCCCGGTGGCGACCGGCGCAATCGACTCGTGGGGCGGCTCACCCTCCTCCACCCGGAGACTGTTTCGATCCCAGTGATCGTCACGGAGGAGACGATGCGAGGCTGGTTGGCGGCAGTCTCGAAGGAGCGGGACGCCCGGAGGCAGGTTTTCGCCTATCGGGAACTCGTCAGTATGTTTCGTTTCTTCGCCGGGTTCGAGATCGTGCCGTTCGACGATGCGGCGGTCGAGCGGTTCGAGCAGCTCATCGGCGGCAAAATACGCATCGGAACGATGGATCTGAAAATCGCCGCGATTGCGTTGGCACAGAATGCGTTGTTACTTACGGCCAATCGCCGCGATTTCGAGCAAGTCCCAGGCCTGCGTTTCGAGAACTGGATGGACTCGGCGAATTGACACTCCGTCGTCGAGACACGCCGCCTCTGTCGGGCCGCTACCCGAGCGACGACACGGTTGGGGGAGTCGATCGCAGACGACCACTTCACTACCGCCACCGGGAAGTACGGCGAGGTGTCCTACACCGCAATCGGCCGAGGGGCGGATCAAGCGGCGGTGGGAACTTCTGGGAGAACTGCTATGACCGGGCGGAAGACATTGAAAGAGATTCGCGAGCAGCTCGCGGCGGCGCGAGCGGGGACCCTGC
>JANXSH010000640.1 GCA_025356615.1 Planctomycetia bacterium
CCCCCCCCGCTCGGGAGGGTCGCCTGTAGATCCTTCGATGGTACTTACGATAATTCGAATACAAACGGAGTTGCCTGATATGAAACGGTATGTGAACACGATGGCCGTGATGGCCGCGACCTTGGGAATGGTGCTCGTCTCTGTCGCCGCCGGTGCCGACGTGGTCGTCGTCGGGTGCAACGCGGAAGGCGGCGGCTGCCAGAGTGCTTGCGTCAAGACGGTCTGCCGTCCGGTCTGCGAGACCAAGACGGTGACGACTCGCCACTACACCGACCGCTGCACGAATGTCTGCCAGCGCTGCACCGCTTTCAGCCTACTCTTCCCCAACAAGTGCGGCTGCTCTCATGTCCGAACACGGAAAGACCTCGTGGTGAAGCTCCGCAAGTGCGACAAGTGCGTGACGGTATGCGTCCCGGTGACGGAGCCGGTCTGCTCGGCCCCCTGCGCCTCGGCCCCCTGTGACTCGGGGTGCCATCACGCCGCCCCCGTCCATGTGCAGGGCCAAATGCCCGCCATCACGACGATGCCCGCCGGTCCGATCACCATGCCACTCGGCAAGTAAATGTCCTGAAGGAAGCGAAGAGCCGGGAGGAGAGTCGATCGACTCTCCTCCCGGTTCGCGTTGTCGCGCTCTACTCTCCTCGCTCCGTTGCCCTATCTTGTCCCTGGACCCGGTTCGATGCGATGGAGATTTCGACCGATGAATCAGCCCATTTTGTTCACAACTCTGGGCCTCTCCGTCCTCCTGGCAACCCCCTCATTTGCCCAATCGCCGAGCAAACTCTACGTCGCGAACTCTGCGGGGAACGACATCCACGTCATCGACACCCGGACGCACAAGGTGACGAAACGAATCGAGGTCGGGCCAGAGCCGCACGGCCTCGTCGCCACGAAGAACGGCAGCCAACTCTTCATCACGATCGAAAATTCCGAGGGCAACGAGGGGGAACTGGTCTGGTTCGACCCGAAGGCCGACAAGGTGACGCGACGGATGAAAGTCGGCCCGCGCCCCAATCAACCGGCCTGCACCCCCGACGGGAAGATCGTCTACGTCCCCTGCGACGATGCGACGTGGTGGGTCATCGACACCGTGAACGCGAAGGTGATCCAGAAGATCGCGACCGGAGGTCGGCCCCACAACACGCTCTGCTCGCCCGATGGGAAGAGGATGTACCTCGGCCCCAAAGGCTCCTACCATGTGCTGATCGCCGACGTGTCCACGCACAAACTCGTCGGCAAGATCCCCCTCTCGGACGCGCCCCGCCCCATCGCCCTGTCCTCGGACGAGAAACGGCTCTACGCCAACGTCGATACGCTCATCGGCTTCGAGGTCGCCGACGTTTCGCGTCGCAAGGTGATCCACCGCGTTGCCGCCGACGTACCCGAAGAGTTGCTCCGCAAGGCGAGCCGTAGTCACGGCCTGGCTTTGCGGCCCGACGGGAAGGAACTCTGGACCTGCGACGTGTTTCACGACCGGACCTACGTCTTCGACCTCACCGTCGAGCCGCCCAAGCAGGTCGCGAGCCTGGTCATGAAGGGCGGCGGGTACTGGATCTGCTTCTCCCCCGACGGTAAGTATTGCTACATCAGCGAGCGCATCGGCAACTCCGTGGCGGTCATCGACACCAAGACGAGGGAGACCGTCGCCCGGATCGTGGTCGGCAAAGCCCCGAAGCGCGTCCTCGTCGTCACGCCGTGAGGTCGTCGCATCGCCCTCACGGAGCGCCGACCTCGATGAAGGGCCGGAGCTTCTCGAGCGTCTTCGCGCCGACGCCCTTGACCCGGCGAAGGTCGTCGACCGAACGAAACGGCCTTTCGCGTCGGGCGTCGAGGATGCGGGTGGTGAGCGCCGGGCCTACCCCTGGGAGGGTGCGCAGTTGCTCCGCCGAAGCGCGGTTGAGGTCGATCTTCGTCGCAGGCGTTAGCTTTCGCACGTTAGCCGGCCCCTGGATCTCGGGCGTATCCGGTCGCGCGCCGCGCACGATGCGAGGCGGGTTGATGCGGAGGTGTACCTGGAGGCGAGTGAGCATCGCGGGGCCGACTCCGGAGACGTTGCGGAGTTCGTCGAGCGAAGCAAAGGGGCCCTTGGCCTCGCGGTATTCGATGATGCGATCGGCGAGCTTC
>JANXSH010000665.1 GCA_025356615.1 Planctomycetia bacterium
ACTGAGAGGCTGTGAATTATTAGATGTTTGTACAGTAAACAGGTTCAGAATTCGACGTAAGTCATTAAATTTCGACCCATTTTTGACGGGCTACAGTGTACAAATGACTAATTATTCACAGCCTCTGAGTGCAACTCAACGAATGATCCGTCGCCTAAAGCCCGATCCAAATAGAAAACAAGTGGCATTCAAATATCCTAATAAAAGCAAGAAAGCTGCCTGATTTTATGCGATTCTTTCCCGGATAGCCTTTGAGAGCCTATCTTTCAGGATAGCCTCTGGGGTTTTCGACCTTGAAATTCAGCCTAACCCGGAGCGATTCGATCAGAAAACTCTGGTTCCCAGCTTGAAACTTGACGGACAGCCTCTAAGAGGCTGTCCGTCAAGGGCGTTTCGTGGGGGCAGACCTCCAGGCTGTCTATTGCCCGTAAGATGGCAATCTGGGTAACTTCATTTCGACGCAGGGCGATCGGATATCTTCTTGGCGAGGTCGGTCGCCTGAGCGCGGAGGCATTCTTCCCGACGTTCATGCGGCTGATCTCGCCTCTGGGTCACCTCTACCTGTCCCGCGCCGCTCCGGGGGATCGCGCGGTGTGCCTTCGCCGTCGGCCGTCTCACGCATCAGATCGGCCCCCCGCAGCATGTCCATCAATCGCTGGTAGCCTCGCCACAACGTCCCCCAACCCGGCGGCCCGTCCCCCTTCCGCCCCAGATAGCCTCCCAGCCGTGCCACCGCCTCCACGAACTGCTTCACCGTCAGCACCCGCCCCACTCGTTTCGTTGCCCGGACGACGCGGTAGAAGCCGCGCGGTTCGTTCCAGTCGAGCCGTTGCGGGTTGGTGGCGGTCGGCTGATCGGCCATGCGCGTGGCCGTCTCGAGGAGACGACGGTCGAGCCGGGCATCGCCGAGGTTGACCCCGCCCAACTCCTGTTCGATCCAAGCGCGATTGCTCGTGAATTATGTGGGGTGCTCGGTGTTCATTGCCGTCCTGACCTCAGTGGGTTCAGATCATCCTGGAGCATCTTGCCTAGTTTACCACTTTCTGGATAATCGACAGCCCCCTCCCCTAACGGGGAGGAGGAGCCAGACGGGTTCAACTCCGGTCCCCCCTTCCTTTTAGGGAAAAGGGTTAGGGGGTTAGGTCGGGCCGGTCGTGCCCGCTGGGGTGCGAGACCCAGGCGTCATCCCAAGGCGCGTCGAGGGGTTCCTTCGCCTTCTCCGCCTCCGGCTGATACACTTTCCGCCCGAAGTGGTAGAAGACCACGGGCGTGACGATCTGGTCCATCAGCGTCGAGTCGAGCAGCCCGCCGATGACCACGATGGCGAGCGGGTGGAGGATCTCCTTGCCCGTCTCGTCGGCCCCCATCGCCAGGGGGATCAGCCCCATGATGGCGACGAACGCGGTCATCAACACTGGGGCAAGGCGCTCCAGCGTGCCCCGGATGACCATCTCCTCGCTGAACTTCTCGCCCTCGTGCTTCATCAGGTGGATGTAGTGCGAGAGCATCATGATGCCGTTGCGACTGACGATGCCCAACAGCGTGATGAACCCCACCCAGTGGGCCACCGACAGTTGCGTCGCCCTGCACCAGACGACGGGCCAATCCCACCAGGGCGCGGCCTGAAGTGCCTCGCGGGTCGGCTGGTTGACGATCGTGAGGGCGATCACCGAGCCGACCGCCGCCAGGGGGATGTTGACCAGCAACACCTGCGCCGCCGCCCGCCACGAACCGAGGCACTTCCACAGGAGCAAGAAGACACCGACGACGGACAGCCCTCCCAAAAGGAACAGCCGGGTCGTCGCCTGCTGCTGGGCCTCGAATTGTCCGCCGTATTCGATGCGGTAGTTGCCCGACAGTGCGGTCAACTTCTCCTCGAGGGGACGCAGTGCGAGCTGGATGTCGGCGACCACGGCACCGAGGCCGCGCTCCGGGCCGACGTTGCACGACACGACGATGCGGCGCTCGACGTGTTCGCGGTTGAGCGTGTTGGGACCGCGCCCCCTGATGACCTGGGCGACCTGACCGAGGGCGACCTTGCGTCCCGAGGGCGTGTCGAGGATGGTCTGTTCGATCACCTCCGGGTCGGTGCGCGACGCCTCGTCGAACCAGACGATCAGGTCGAAATAGCGGTCCCCGTCCAGCACCGTGGACACGACCCGGCCCTTGTACGCCGTCTCGAGGAGCTTCGCCACGTCGCCGGGGGCGAGGCCGTGCCGGGCTGCCTCTTCGCGGTTGACCTTCAGGCGTAGTTGAGGGATCTCCACCTGGGCCTCGACCTTCAGGTTTATGACGCCGGGGATCTTGCTCATCGCGGTCTGAGCTTCCTGGGCGGCATTGCGTAGCTCACGCAGGTCGGGGCCGAAAATCTTGACGGCGATCTGCGCCCGGACGCCGGACATGATGTGGTCCAGCCGGTGCGAGATCGGCTGGCCGACGTTCGGCTTGACGCCCGGCAGTCCCGCGAGCCGATCCTGGATGTCGGCCTCGACCTCCCGGACGGGCCGGCCGACCTCCTCCACGCCCCAGGAGTGCAGGCCGGGGATGGCGCGCAGGATGGCGTATCGGACGCCGGGACGAGGCCGGTGGGGTGGCTGGAGGCGAACCTCCAACTCGGAGACGTTGACGCCCTCGGCGTGCTCGTCGTTCTCGGCCCTCCCGGTGCGTCGAGCCACCGACAACACCTCGGGCACCTGGAAGAGCATCCCCTCGACCAGGGTAGCGATTCGGCTCGTCTCCCGCAGCCGTGTGCCAGGCTCGGACTCCAGGCCGACCGTCATCGTGCCCTCGTTGAACCGGGGCAAGAAGTTGGTGTCCATCACCCCCAGCGCGAGCTTCGACCCGATGCCCAGAACGGCGACCATCGCCACGATGGGCCAGGGGTGTCGCAGCGCGACTCGCAGCACCTTCTCCAGCAGCCACTTCAGACCCCGCAGGAGGAACGGGTCGCCCTTCTCCGCCATGAAGCGGGCGCGCGGCAGGAGGTACGAGGCCAGCACCGGCGTGACCGTCAACGACACGAGCAGGGAAGCCAACAGCGACACCAGGTAGGCAAGCCCCAGGGGGGCGAACATCCGGCCCTCCAGCCCCGAGAGCGCAAACAACGGCATCACCACCAGGCAGACGATGAGCGTGGCGTAGACGATGGACCCCCGCACCTCGCACGACGCCTCGTAGACGACTCGGAGGGCCGGCGCGGGATGCGCTCCGGCGAGGTTCTCCTTGAGCCGGCGGTAGATGTTCTCGATGTCCACGATGGCGTCATCGACCAGCTCGCCCACGGCGACGGCGATGCCGCCCAGCGTCATCGTGTTGATCGAGATGCCGAAGGAGTGAAAGATCAGCGTCGTGACGAGGATGGACAGCGGGATCGCGGTCAGGGTGATGAAGCTGGTGCGGAAGTTCCACAGGAACAGGAACAGGATGACGAACACCCAGACCGTGCCGTCGCGGATCGCCTCCACGACGTTGTCCACCGCCGACTGGATGAAGTCGGCCTGGCGGAACACCCGGCGCTCGATCTTCACCCCCGAAGGCAACTCGCGCTCCAGGTCGTCGAGTACCCGGTCGATGAGGGGCGTCAGGGTCAGTGTGTTGGCGTTGGGTTGCTTCTGGATGGTCATGATGACCGCCGGCCCGCCGACGATCGTTCCATCGACCCGGAGGCGGACGCTCCCGTCGCCGCGCTGGACCGGCCCGCCGAACCGCACCTCGGCCACGTCCTTGATGCGCACGGCACGCGGGTCGCGCCAGACGACGGGCGTCTCTTCGATCTCTTTCAGGGTGAGGCTCTGCCCCTGGACGCGGATGAGCCATTCCTCGTCGCCCCGCTCCAGGATGCCGCCGCCGGCGATCACGTTGGCCTTCTCGGCGGCCTCGGTCAACTGCTGGAGGCTCACGTTCTGCGCCGCCAGTCGTTTCGGCGACGTGATGATCTGATACTGTTTCAGGACGCCGCCCATGACCGTGACTTGGGAGACGCCCTCGACGGCGAGGAGGCGGTTGCGTAGCTCGAAATCGGCCAGGGTTCGCAACTCCATCTGTCGGCGCAGCCTCTCCTCGGGAGTGTTCGCCTCCGCCGTGGAGCGGACGGCCAGGAGCATGATCTCGCCCATGATGGACGAGACGGGGGCCATCACCGGGTTGGTGTCCTTGGGCAGTCGTTCGCGGACGAGTTGCAGCTTCTCGGAGACGATCTGGCGGTCCCTGAAGATGTCGGTGCCCCACTCGAACTCGACCCAGACGATGGAAAGGCCGATGCCCGACGCGGAGCGCACTCGTCCCACGCCGGTGGCCCCGTTGAGCGCGTACTCGATGGGGCGGGTGATGAGTACCTCGACCTCCTCGGGGGCGAGGCCACTCGCCTCGGTAATCACGGTAACGGTGGGGCGATTGAGATCGGGGAACACGTCCACGGGCATCGAACGCAGGCGATAGAGGCCGAACGCGACCAGCACCCCTGCGGCCAGGAGGACCAGCACGCGGTTCTTCAGCGAGAAGGCGATGATGCGGTCGAGCATTCCCGGACCTCAGCGGATAGACGCATAGGCGGTCTGCAAGGCGGCGGTTCCGGCGACTGCGACGGTCTCCCCCACGGACAGACCCTTGGTGATGAGGACGTGCCGGTCGTCGGCCGTCCCGGTCTCGACGGCTCGCCGGTCGAAGGTGCCGTCCTTCTGCTGGACGAAGACGAAGGACCGCGTCCCCTCCGGGACGACGGCTTCCGACGGGACGGCGACCCCGGAAGTCGCTGGCCCTCGCACTAGCGTCAGCCGCGCTAGTTGGTTGTGCAACAGGGGGCGGGTCGGCGGAGTGTCCAGTTTGACCCAGAACGACAGTACCCGGCTATCGCCACCCAGAACCCGCCCACTGCGGACGACCGTGCCGTCGCCGACGAAGGCCGGGTCCGCCGTCAAGCGGACGCGGACTTTCTGCCCCAAACGGACGTTGGCGAGGTCCGATTGGGCGGCGTAGCCCTGGAACAGCGGATCGCCGAGGTCGTGGATCTCGAACAGCCCGTCCTCGGGCTTGATCGCCTGACCGAGAACCTTGTCGAACCGCACCACCCGGCCCGAGAGGGGGGCACGCAGGGGCAGCGCCTCCACGAGCTTCTTGTCGTCCCGTAGTGCCTTGACCTGTGCGTCGGACAGGCCGAGCGCGAGCAACTTGCGACTCAGGGTCTCGTTCTGGTGTCGGAGCGTGTTCCGGCGGGTTTCCGTCTCCAGGAGCAGGCGGGGGGTCACGCTGTCCCGCGCCTCGCGCATTCGGCCCAGGGTGTCCTCCACCAGGCGCAGATCCAGGTGCGCCTCGAGCAGCTTCAGTTGCATCGACTGGAGTTCCAGGCTCTTGATGCGGGCGATGACCTGGCCGGCCTCGACCTTCTGGCCGCGATCGACGCCGATCCACTGGAGGGTTCCGGCGAGTTGGGCCGATACGGTCGCGCGTCGGTCGGGCGGCACGTCCACGGTGCCATCGACGTAGAACACGTTCTCGACGCTGCGGACGGAGGTCTTCTCCACCCGGAGGCCCATTTCGAGCCGGGCCTCTGGTCCCAGGCGCAAGACGCCGGGCACGAAGAAGCTGGCCAGTTCGTGGCCTCCCTGCGTCACGACGTAGCCGCCAGGGAACACGTCGCCGCCCAGCACCTCGGCCCACTCCTCGGACCGATTGCCGACGACGATCGGCACCCGAAGGTACTCCGCGCCCTCGGCGGTGTCCGCCCCCTCGACCAGGACGTAGCTCTCGACGCCGTCGTGGATCACCGCTCCCGAGGGCACCACGGTACTCTTTTCGGATGCGGCCTGGACCAACTCGGCCTGGCCGTCCAGGCCGGGGTAGAAGCGCGGCGATTTGTCTGCCGGGTTCGTCAACTCGGCCCAGACGGTGTTGACGTGCGTCAGGGGGTCGAGGAATGGCCCCTTCACCTGGACTCTGGCCCGGAAGACCTCGCCGGGGTACGCGGGGAAGGTCAATTCGACCTCCTGGCCTTCGTCCACCCGGCGCATGTCCCGCTCGAGGACGCCGACCTTCACCCACACGGTGGACAGATCGACGATCTCGAACAAATGCTCGGTCGGCTCGATCACCTTGCCCACGTTCAGGTCGGCGTGGGTCACGGTCCCGGCGACGGGACTGCGGACCGCCAGCGAGGAGACGACCGGCTTGCCCGTCTGGAAGAGCCGGTCGAGTTCGTCCCGGCCCAGCCCCAGACTGGCCCACTTGCTGCGGGCGATCTCCTGGAGGTCGAGGTTCTGTTGGTGCTTGTTGCGGGCCTCGATGAGGGTCTGGTCGGGGATCGCGCCACGCTGCGACAGCTCGGTCAACGAGGCGAGCGTCTTGGCCAACAGTCGCCCTTCCGTTCGGCCCGTCAGTAATTCGAGTTGCAGGTTCTCCAGATCGACGCTCTTGACCTCTGCCAACACCTGTCCCGCCGTGACGACCTCCCCCGGTCGGACGTTCAACTTTTCGACGCGACCGGCCAGTTGGGAGGTGGCGAAGGCGTGCTTCTGCCAGGGCGAAACTAACGACGCATAGGCCATCACGCGCCGGGGAGTGTGCCGTCGCTCGACGCGGGCCGTCTTCAGGTCGAGCGACTCGCGCGCCTCGCGGCTCAGGATGACGCCGGTGATCCGCCCGTCCTTGTTCGTGACCGTCTTCGCCCCGCGCGTCGGCAAGGCTTCGTGGCCCTCGTGCGCCCACACCCACATTGCCCCGGCGGTGAGGAGGAGCAGCAGCGCGGCCCAGCGCGCGACGAGAAAGGGTCGATGCCGCACTCGGTTTTGGAGATAGACCCGCATGGCTCGAACCTCGTTGTGGTTTCACGTCTGAATTAAGCCGGCAGGTCCGGGAGAGGTCGCTCCTGCGTCGCCCTCCCGGACCTACCGGCCTACCGATCCGACCTACTTCGACTCGCCCTTGCCGTGTTTGGACATCTCACGACACTCCTTGGCGCAGGTGCGACACGCCTTGGCGCACGAGGCCATGTGCTTATCGTCCTCGAACTTCTCGCAAGCCTTCGCGCAGTCGTCGCAACACTTGGCGCAGCCTTCACAGATGTGGGCCGCCATCGGGCTGTTGCTGGCGCACAGCGTGGCCGACAGGGCGCAGCACTGGCCGCAGTCGGCGCAGGTGCGGACGGTGACGGCGTGTTCCTTCTTGCCGGCGGCCACCAGCTTGACGCAGTGGTCGAAGCAGGAGGCGCACTCCAGTTGGCAGGCGCTGCACGCCTTGGCGCACTTCATCATGTGCCCGGCGTGGTGATCGTGGTCTTTGTCTTCGGCGACCACCCGGCTCATGCCGGTGGTCAGCACGGCCAGCGCCACGACCAGCGCGGCCAGCCCGAACCGTTGCGTCTTCTTCATCGTTGCATCTCCATCACGGAACTTCGTTGCATGCCGCCCCGGAACCGACCGGGGCGGGCCACTTCTCTACTCCGTCAGGACAGCCCTCTAGCAAATCCCGCGCCGCAGGACCGCTCTCTTCACGACGCCTCATGCCGTTTCCGTGCGGCACAGGATCGTCGTTCCGTCACGACCAGCCGGGAGGTTGGCCAACCGGATGCCCACTCCCTTGTCGGGCACTTCACACGCCCGGCCTGGCCGCGAACTTCCCGGCGGGGCTTTCCAGCCGCGTCGGCTCGTAGCCCGCCTTCTCGATGGCCTCCCACAGGGCGCGGGGCGAGGGCTGCGCACCCGGCTTCGGGGTGACCGTCAGTCGCTTCGACTTCACCTCGGTCGAGACGTTCGCCACGCCCGGCACGGCATAGAGTTCATCCGCCATCTTGCGGGCGCAGCTCATGCAGTGCATCTTTGCGACGGTGATCGCCGTGGTCGCCGGCTCGGTCGCCTGGACGGTTGCGGCCAGAGCCAGGATAGCCAAGGCGGCCAACAGGGTGGTCTTCACGTTCCGCATATCTGTACTCCTTTTTCAATCAGGGACATTCCGGCAAGGTTTCTTACCCTGCCGTTCATCGCTTCCAATAGGCATCGGGCGGTTTGATCCCGTTCGGCTGCTCCTTCGCCCGCCGAACGAACTCATCTACGCAGGGCGAGCAGCAGAAGCGGTAGCTTTGACCGGCGACGACCCAGGCGAAGCCCGGCTCCGAACGGGCCGATGCCACCGGGCACAGCCAGCCGGCCTTCCGGGGGGAAAGGTCGTGGTCGGCCTCATGGTCCTCGAACTTCGCGGCGGCGGTCGTGTTGCCGTTGGCCTCGATGTCGGCCCGACCGTACTTGCCGCCCGGCGTCACAAATAAGCCCCGCTGTTGGGCCTGGTGCGAGGCGAGGTCGCCCGGCGACTTTACCTCCGCGAACTCGACGCGATAGCGGTTGTTCTCGACGGCTAGTCGGGGGACCGTGACCGACAACAGGTCACGCCCCCAAAGCGATTCGGCCAGACGGCCCTTGAACCGCGAGGTCGTACCCGCCGGGTCGTCCGGCTGGGGCATCGGCACCAGGAGTACCTTGGCCGGCTTGTCGTTCCCGGCGGCCCGCACCCAGGCCGTCAGCACCTGCCGGTCGATCGCGCGGTGTGCCCTGGCATCGCGCCGGAGGATGTTGAACGTCAGCGACCCACCCGGCCCCAGGACCGCCTCTGCATGGTCGTGAGGATCGCTTCCCCCGAGGGAAGCCACGGTGCCTCCGTGTGGCGCGACTAGGTGTTCGTGTTCGCCCTCGCCGTGGTGCCTTTGCCGGTCCCAGGGTGCCCACGGGATCACAAACAGGAGCAGCACCAGTACGATCGCGCCACACATAACGACGAGTACCCGGCGGGCACGTTTCCGTTCCTCCGGACTGAGACGATTCTTTCTTCGGGCCATGCCTTCACCTTTCCGATGACTCTAGGGGCGGGACGATTAGCCGCGCGTGAACAGAATTAGTGCCGCCTCACTGCTTTACATAGAACCCAGGGTCTTTGACCTGGTCGGGCTTCTCCTGTGCCTTCTTCACGAACTCGTTGATGCACGGCGTGCAGCAGAACTCGTACTTCTTACCGCCGATGATCCAGGTGATCTTCGGGTTGGCCTTGGTCTTCGAGATGGGGCATATCTTGTCGCCGGGTTGCGGGTTGTCGTCGTGGTCGGTCATCTCGTTGCCGTACACATCGGCAGCCGTCTTCCCAGCGCCGTTAGCTTTGATGTCTGCCTCGGTGTACTTCCCCTTCGCGGTGGTGTAGAGCGTTTTCATCTTCTCGGCGGAGCCCGACTTGGGCATCTTCACCTCATCATGGGGCTTGCCCGCCTCGGAGTTCCCGAAGTCGAAACGGAACCGCCCACCCTCGATGCGGATAGCGGTCACGGTGACTGTTACCCGCTTATCCCGAACCGACTCGGGCAGCGTGCCCTCGAAGATCGAGGTCTTGCCCTTGCTGTCGTCTGGGCGTGGCTTCGACTCCAGCGAGAACGGGACGCCCTTCGTGTCGCCGTCGGCTTTGGCGAAGGCGTCGAGCGTCTGCTGCTCCACCTCCTGGATTTGGGCCTCGTCCTTGGCCAGAATGTGCAGGCGGACCAGGCCCTTCTCGCCGAAGATCGCCTCGGCGTGGTAGTTGTCTCGGCCGATCTCGACGATGGTGCCGCCGTGCGTGCCGGCCTTGTGGCCGTGCTCGCCTTCCGCCTTCGTCTTCTCCTTTGCTTTGTCGGCGATCGCGTCCTTATTCGGAGGCGCCTCGCGCGCCTCCTGGGAGCATCCCGCCACGAAGAGGGCCAATGCGGCGAATCCGACGACGGTGAGAGTCCACATGCGTTTCATATTCATGTCTCCTGGCGCGGACCGGCGCGAAGGCGACCAGGCCCGAGCGACCTTGGATAGGGCTTCGTGTACCGACGAATCCGTCAGCCGACACGAATGCCGAGCTACGAGAGTGGGTAGATGGGGGCGTAGTCACGCGAAGGTGGCGTGAGCGTGCGCGGAGGAGATCGGACCGGGATTAGCAGCGCAGCATGTGGAATGCGTAGAGAAGGTTGTCCGTGGTGGCGCTGGAGGGTGTGCCCACGCCTTCCCTAAAGACGGACGAACCGCAGGCCGGCGAGACGACCTGATCCAGCAGAATCGCCAGGTAGAAGTGGAACGGCCCGGAAGCTACGCGGGCGGAAGCGTCGAGAGCCTCCTGCGGTGCCACGGGGAGAGCGAGTACCTCGCGGTTGGCTTGTTTGCACGGGCAGCCAGGGGCGTCCGGGCACCGTCGAGTCGGCTCGTCCTTCGATTCCGTGTTCGGAGGGGTGGGGCAGCAACCACAGGGGGCGGGTGTGGGCGCGGCCAAAGAGTGGGTGGGCATGAACTTCGTCGTGGAGCGCGAGAGGGTGCAGCAGCAAGCCGCCGGGCCGACGGCCGTCACGATCATCAGGTAAGTCGCCACCACGATACGGAACATTGCCCACTCCCACAATTACTTCCGTCTCCTATTTAACGCGGACAGAGGGAGTAAATCAAGGGCCAATCCGGTTTCGGGTGTGACTAGGGAAGTAGGCGAAGCCCAGGGGTTGCAACCCCTGGGCTTGGGGCAATACTCCTTATTGCCTACTTCCATAGTCACACCCCTTACTGTGCCCTACCCCCCTCCTCCTGCCAGGGAGTGGGGAGCAAGACCTCAGAGGGATCGTCCTCCGGTTCTAGCGATCTTTTCGCCGCGCAAGTTTCCTCATTCGGCGCGTCTCCCAGAAAAGGCCCACGCGATCGCCTCGCTACTTGACGCCAGGCCCTCGGTGCGGGATGATAGTATCGGCGCATCGTTCAGCATCTCGGAGGGGGAGTTCCAATGTCGCAACGCATGGTGACGTGCCCAGAATGTCGGACCCAACTCCGCTCCAATCGGCCCATTCCGATCGGCTCCACGTTGAATTGCCCCGACTGCAAATCGACGTTCACCGCCCCGGAGGCGTCGCCGAGTCGGGCCGGCCCTATTGCGCTAATCGCGGTGGCCGTGGCGACGATCCTCGGCGGCTCGGTCATCCTCGCCGCCGTTCTGATGAATCGAACCCCGCCGACCGAAAAGGCCGATCTCCGACAACATGACGAGGACGCCCGCCAGAAGAATGACCTCGCCGCCCAGCAAAAGAAGCTCGACGACGGACTGAAGAAGCTCGAGCAAGCGCAATTCCTAGTTAAGGGGGACGAAGCCCTCCGCAAGCAACGATATGCCGAGGCCGAGGAGGCGTTCTCGCGGGCTGCGGACATTCTGCCCGGTGAGAGCAAAGCCCTCGAGGGACTCGTCACGGCAAAGGCTGCCCTCGCATCCGCCAAGAAATCGACCGAGGAAGACGGCAAGCGTCAGGCCGAGATCGATCAACTCCTCGATGACGCGAAGAAGGCTAGCGCAGAGAAGCAGTTCGCCAAGGCCGTGCGCCTGTTGGAGTCGGCCCGCGCCATCAGCCCGACGAACCGCCCCGTCCTCGACGCGCTCGCGGCGGCTCAGACGGCGCTCGACGCGGACCAGACGCAGAAGAAGGATCTCGCGGACTTCCGCAAGCTCATGGACGCCGCCAAGGCCGGCTTCATCGCCGAACGCTACACCGACGCCGTCCGAGATTACCAGGCAGCCGTCCGGCTCATGCCGGACGACCTCGAGGCACAACAGGGCGTCAAGCAGGCCGAGGCCAAGCTCATCGGCGTCGCGGACAAGGATAAGCGTCAACTGGCGTTCGACGCCTTCGTCGATCGCGGTCGCAAGTCGCACGGGACAAAGCGATACAACGACGCCATCGCCGCCCTCGAGTCGGCCCTCCGGCTCATCCCCGAGGAGCGTGAGGCGACGCGCCTCCTGCGCGGCTCCCAGGACGCCTTGAAACTAGCCAAATCGAAGAACGCCAAACTCCTCGTCGCCGCCGAGGAGGCGATCCGACTGGTTCGCCTCGAGGAAGGACGACGACTCGCCGACGAGGCCGTCCAGAATTGGCCCGAAGACAGCCGCGCCGAAAAGCTCCTCCGCTCCACCGACCGCCTCATCGAGAACGTCAAGACGGCCCAAAATGCCTTCGTCCGGTACATGCAATCCGGTGCCCTCGCCACCGCCAGTGGGCGAAACGCCGACGCGGTCGCCGCCTACGCCGAGGCGCTGCGAATCGACCCGACGAACGCGGAGGTGATGCGACTCCTGCGCAACGCCAACCAAGCGCTCGCCCGCGACATCAAGAACAAGAACGAGTACGATCGGCTCATGACCGTCGGGAGTGCCGCCCTGAACCGCAAAGCCTACGCCGATGCGTTCAGGGCGTTCCGCGATGCCCTCAAGCTCCTCCCCGACGACGCCACCGCCAACGACGGACTGAGCCGGGCCAAGTACGGCCGCGCGATGGTCGATGGGCAGCAGGCGTTACGCCTCAAGAAGAGGGCCGACGCCATCCGCTTCTTCGAGTCGGCCCTCGTGGAGAAGCCGGACGATTTCCAGGCGACCACGGGGCTACAGAAGGCGAAGGCGTTGAAGTAATCACTTCCCCAAGTATCGTAATGGTTTCGACATAAAGCCCACCCGTTGCAACGGGCGGGCTTCGCGTGTCTCTCCCCTCCCCGAGACCCAGCCGTGAAGCCGACCGACATCCGCGTGCGTGACGTGTCTTACGACCTGCACGACTTCCGTTACCGCACGCCCATCAAGTTCGGCGGGGTGGCGGTCGATCGCGTGACCATGCTCGACGTGACGCTGACCGTCGAGACGCGCCTCGGGAAGGTCGCGACCGGGTTCGGCTCGATGCCGATCGGCAACGTCTGGGCGTACCCCTCCCGCAAGATGACCTACGACGACACGCTCGCCGCGATGAAGGCGCTCATCGACCCCGTCGCCCGGCTCACGGCGGGCGGCACGGTCGTAGGCCACCCCATCGACATTACCCACGCGCTCGAGCCGGAGTACCACGCAACGGCGCTCGGCATCACGAACACCGCCGACCCCATTCCGCCGCTGGCGACCCTCGTCGTCGCCAGCCCGTTCGACGCCGCCCTGCACGACGCCTTCGGCAAGGTCCACGGACTCAACTGTTACCACACCTACGGCCCCGACTTCGTCTCGCACGACCTCGGCCACTACCTCGGCAAGGAGTTCGCCGGCGACCAGCTCATCCAACATATCTCGACGACGCCCCAACCGAGTATGCCGCTGTACCACCTCATCGGCGCGCTCGACCCCTTGGAGCCGGGCGATGTCCAAACGCCGGTGGGCGACGGCATGCCCGAGACGCTCGGCGAGTGGATCCTGCGGGACGGCCTGACCCACCTCAAGATCAAGCTCAACGGCGAGGATGTCGGCTGGGATGTCGAGCGTGTCTGCCGTGTCGAGCGCGTCTGCACCCTGACGCAGGCGAGGCGAGGTGTGAACACCTGGCACTATTCGCTCGACTTCAACGAGCGCTGCCCGGATGTCCAAACCTTGCTCGGCTTCCTCCGCGAGGTGCAGAGCCGTGCGCCGGCGGCGTTCGACCGCATCGCCTACATCGAACAGCCGACCGCGCGCGACCTGAAGGCGAATCGCTCGAACACGATGCACGAAGCGTCGGCGTTGCGGCCCGTCGTCATCGACGAGTCGTTACTGGACCTCGAGAGTCTCCTGATCGCCCGCGAGATGGGCTACACCGGGGCCGCCCTCAAGGCGTGCAAGGGGCAGACGCAGTCGCTCCTGATGGCCGCAGCCGCGCACCGATACGGCCTCTTCCTGTGCGTGCAAGACCTCACCTGTCCGGGGGCGTCGCTCATCCAGTCGGCGAGCCTCGCCGCGCACGTCGACGGCATGAGCGCCATCGAGGCGAACTCGCGCCAGTACGTCCCCGCCGCGAACGCCGAGTGGGAGGGCCGATTCCCCGGCGTGTTCCGCATCGAGGGCGGGCGGATGAACACGGGCATCCTGACGGGGCCGGGGCTTGGGGCGGTGTAGGGTCGAAACGCGGCTTACCGCGGAGGCACGGAGCGATACGAACACATGGGACACGGATCCAGAGCGGAGTTCGATCGTGAGTGACGGCCACACACGAATTCAGGAAGGAACTACACCCGAGGAGCCTCGCCGGCCCGCCACACTGCCTCGATTTCCGCTCCAGGCCGCTGCGACCGGGGCTTCGCTCAGGACATGAAGACCGGCTCGGGTCCCGGCGCGCTCAACTCCCTGTCCATTCTGGAGCTGAAACGCGAGGGGTAAACCGAACCGGCGCGGGTGGCTTCACCGGAGTGATCGTCGGCGCGACGGGCGGGGCCACCTGCGCGGGTGCCGCGACGGTGAGATT
>JANXSH010000668.1 GCA_025356615.1 Planctomycetia bacterium
CCCCCCCCCCCCCGGACGCTCGTTGGCGTCACCCCTCTCGGCGGTTTTGAAACGACTTCTAAACTTGCGTTTTGTCTACTCTTCCTATCCTTCATGCCCTCCGCCGTTCACGCCCAGGACATCGTCGTCGGCATGTCGGCGGCCTTCACCGGGCCGTCGCGTGGCCTGGGGATCGAGATGTATCGCGGTGCCTCCGCCTATTTCGCCGAGGTCAACGCCAAGGGGGGCGTACACGGCCGCAAGATCGTCCTCCGCGCGTATGACGACGGCTACAACCCGGTGCCCGCGCTGGCCAACACGCGCCGACTGGTCCGCGACGACAAGGCGTTCGTGCTGTTCGGCTACGTCGGCACGCCGACGACCGCGCGCGTCCTGCCGCTGCTCGAGAGCTACAAGAAGGATTCGGTCTACCTCTTCGCCCCGTTCACCGGCGCTCAGTTGTTGCGCGAAGGCCCTTACGCCTCGCGCGTGTTCAACTTCCGCGCGAGCTACCAGGAGGAGACCGCCAAGCTCGTCGATCAGTTCTTGAAGCTCGGTCGCAAGCGCATCGCCGTCTTCTACCAGATCGACGCCTACGGCCGGAGCGGCTGGGATGGCGTCCGCCGGGCGCTCGACGGGCACGGCCTGAAGATATGCGCCGAGGCGACTTACAAGCGCGGCGATGCCTTCAGCGACTCGATGAAGCGGCCCGTCGAGATCCTCGCCGCGGCAAAGCCCGACGCGATCATCTGCGTCGGGGCGTATGCCGCCTGCGCCGCCTTCATCCGGGACGCCCGCGACGCGGGCCTCGACGTGCCGATCGCGAACCTCTCGTTCGTCGGCAGCGAAAACCTCCTCGCCCTGCTGACAGACGCGGGTAAGGCCGCGAAGCGCGACTACACGCGAGACCTCATCAACACCCAGGTCGTGCCCAGCCACAATCAGACCGACTTGCCCGGTGTCCGCCTCTACCGCGAGATGATGGCGAAGCACAAGCCGGCCGCGCCGCCCACGGACAGCAAGACCTACGAGCCGCTCGATCACAGTTTCACGGGTTTCGAGGGGTTCCTCGGGGCGCAACTGCTCGTCGCGGTCCTCGAGAAGAACGGCAAGACGTTCGACCGCGCGACGCTCCCCCGCGCCGCCGCCGACCTCGGTGCGATCGACCTGGGGCTGGCGAAGAGGGTCGGCTTCACCCAGAGCGGGCACCCCGGCGGATCGGAGGTTTATTTCACCGTGGTCGAGCGCGGGCAGTTCGTCCCGCTGAAGGACTGGAAGCGGTGGGAGCGATGATCCCCGCGAACCTCTACACGCGCGTCCTGATCACGATGGTGGCGCTGTTCGTCGCCGCCGCGGCCCTGTCGGGAATCCTCGCGGCACTGGTCCTGTCGGAAACGCTGTACCAGCAATACCTCAGCAAGGGCGAGGCCATCGCCGCGACGATCGCCGGGGCGAGCGTGGACGACATCCTCATGGGGCGGGACGCGGGCAGCCTGCAATCCCTCGTGGACCAGTACGCCGAGACGGAGGGCGTGAGCTACATCCTCGTCCACAACCGCGACAGCGAGGTCATCGCCCACACTTTCGCCCCCGAGGTGCCCCTCGAGTTGCGCGAGTTGATCGAGCAGGAGCAGCGCGCCACCGCCCACCGGCTGCGGGTCGGCCCGAAGGACTACCTCGATATCGCCGCGCCGATCCTCGACGGCGAGATCGGCCAGGTTCACGTCGGGATGGCCCAGGCGACGATCGACGAGACGTACTGGCGGAGCGTCCGCAGGCAGGCTTTCGCCTTGGGCCTGATCGGCCTGATCGCCGCTGTGGGGGCGTACCTACTGGTGAGCAAGATCACCCACCCGCTGCGCACCCTGGCGCTCCACGCGCACCGGGTCGCCGCAGCGGAGAGCCTCGCGGAGCCGGCCCGTCCGCTGGCCGACGACCTGGCGCTGATCGCGAAGCGCTCCGACGAGGTCGGCCAGCTGGCCGGGGCGTTCATCTGCATGCTCGACACGCTGACGGCGCGGGAACAGCAACTGAGGGTCGCCCAGGAGAGCCTCCAACAAAGCGAGCAGCACTTCCGCTCCCTCATCGAGAACGTGGACGACATCGTTGCGCTGATCGACACCGACGGTCGGGCACGCTACCTCAGCCCGTCGTTCGGGCGCGTCCTGGAGTTCACCGCCCAGGAATGGCTCGGCCGGCCCCTCGCGCCCCTCGTCCACGAACAAGACCGCCCCCTCTTCGGGAAGGCGCTGCTCCACTGCGCCTCCGGCGACGAGGGAGCCACGACCGAGTTACGCATGGTGCGTGCCGACGGCCTGATTCGCGTGATGGACGTGTCGATGACGAACTTGCTGGCGTCCGAAGCGGACGGCCCTTATGGCGGTATCGTTGCCACCTTCCGCGACATCACCGACCGGCAGAAGACGCAGGAACTGAAGGAGGCGAAGGAGGCCGCCGAGCAGGCGAGCCGGCTCAAGAGCGAGTTCTTGTCGAAGCTATCGCACGAGTTGTTCACGCCGATGAACCACATCTTGCTGATGACGGAGTTCACGCTGGCCACGAACCTGGACGCCGAGCAGAGGGACAACCTGGAGGTGGTGACGACCTCGGGCCGGTCGTTGCTCGGCCTGTTGCGGAACCTGGTGGACTTCTCCTCGCTGGAGGCAGGCGAGACCCGCCTGGACGCCAGGCCGTTCTGCCCGCGCCGCCTCGTGCGCGAGTCGATCGCGATCTTGCTGCCGGGGGCCGACGCGAAGGGACTCGTGCTGACGAGCGCCGTCCGCGACGAGGTGCCCGAGCTGCTGGTCGGCGACGTGGATCGGCTGCGCCAGGTGCTGCTCGAGTTGGCGGGCAATGCCCTCGAGTTCACGAAGCGGGGCGAAGTGTCCGTCTGTCTTCGCTGCGTCCTCGACGGGGAGGGCGCGCATCTGTGGATGGAAGTGGCGGACACGGGTTCCGGCATCGAGGAGGCGAAACAGCGCCAGATATTCGACCCCTTCATCCAGGCAGACAACTCCCTGACGCGCGAACACGACGGGGCCGGCCTGGGTCTAACCGTCGTCCGATCCCTCGTCGGCCTGATGGGAGGTACGATCCACCTCGACAGCCGAGTGGGAGAGGGAAGCACCTTCCGCGTCAGCGTCCCGCTCGCCGTCGCCGCCGAAAAGCCGCCGACGGCGGAAGTGAGGACTGGAAACGAGGGGGGCGAATAGCTAGAATGGTGGTGGGGAAGCGTAGCTCAGTTGGTAGAGCATGTGACTTTTAATCACAGGGTCCTGGGTTCGAGCCCCAGCGCTTTCACTAAACCGAAGTTCGAGTTAGCCGCAACGGAACGCGGAGCGTGCCTCGCTCTCCGCGTTGGGTCGCATCTGTAGGGTTCTCGCGCTTGATTCTCAGATCACAACGTGGCTGCCGAACAACGTTTGCGGGAAAATGGCGGGTGGAGACCGAGTAGTGTCGGGGTTCATCGTGGCTCGATCACGAACGTCGGCACCGTCGAGCCGCCCCGGCCGTGACGTTCAGCAGCGGGCCCGTCGCGATGCGCGTCAAACACCCATCGACGTATTCGCCCATCGTGACGAAAGGGGCCGTGTCCAGCAGACGGTCCCCAATGTGCAGATTGCCATCGACCAGGGCGGGGAAAGGCTCCGACGGCAGGACGACGCGCTCCTGGGCGATGTAGGGCGTCTTCAGGGCGACAGCGACGGCCTCGTGCCAGCGTGCCTCCTCCACGGCCCAGCCAAGGACGATACCCTTGCCGCCGTAGTCGTCGTTCGGCTTGAGGACGAGCCGCTCGCGGTTCTCGTGGAGGAACGGGACCAGGTCGATCGGCTTGCCCTCGATCGCCGCTCGCTGTGCAGGGGTGAACAGGCTCGCATGGGCCTCGTCGGAGAGGACGGCAAGGCTCGCCTTCTTGTAGGCAACTTTGCACCGGAACGGGTTGACCATGCAGACCGCTCCGTCGCAGACGGCGCGGACGATCGAGTGATCCGTGCGGCCCCGTTGGATCAATTCGCTGATGAGGACGCGCTTGTAGATGAGCGTGATGTGAAAGTCGCCCGCCATCAGTTTTCCCCCGCGATACTCGACCTGGCGCGGGTCGGCGATGACGCACTCCATGCCCTGGTCGCGGAAGTATTCCCGGAAAAGGACGAACTCGGCGAAGGTCGGCACCTCCGACCAGTCGAGGATGCCGATGCGGGGAAGCTCGCGCCGCCCGCGCCAGTGGACGAACGACTCGACCAGCGCGTGATAGACACCCGGCCTGGCGGGCTGGACGACGGCGTTGTACTTACGCCGGAACTCGGTCATGATAGGCAGCGTCGAGAAGATTTCGCCGAGGCCGTCGGAGTAGGCCGGGGCCGCGGGCGTCTCCGCGTTGTACTCGGTGAAGAAGAGTTCGCCGCTGCCCTGGTCGTTCGGCGTGAAGAACGCATCGAGCCGGGCCGTTGGCGTGGCGCAGGGGAAGCCCGGTTCGATGGCGAAGAGCGTCTCCTCGTCTCGGGAGAGGCGGAACTGACGCCGAAAGACATCATCGGCCACGGCCCGACGCTGGACGGCGTCGAACGCCCCGAGGAGGAGACCGACGCGCGAGCGCAGGAAGCAATACTGCTCGACGGTCAAGAAGCGCGGGCGGAGGACCGTGCAGAGCGGCCGGTCGCCGAAGCCGAGGCCGCGTCGCTTTTGCTGCTCGTCGAGGCGCTCCTGCGAGGCGGCGGCGAGGGCGTCGGTGAGCAGGTCGTGGTAGGTGCGGATGGCGTCGGACGGCACGTGGGGTTGGCCTCTCGAAGGCGGAGGTGGACAACCCTTGGTCTAGCGGCCGACTACACTAGGATCAAGTGCCCCGCCGAACCAGCTCCGAGCGGTTCGACGGGGGTTAGCAGTTCTGGACCAGTCTACGCGCGCGCGGAGAGGGCGCGACGACGCCGCCAGCCGTAGGCGGCCAGGCTCGTAAGTCCCAGCCCCGCCAGGGTCAGCGTGCCAGGCTCGGGGACGACCCCGAAGCCTCCGCCCTCGGGGGCGGTCAACCGCATGATTCGGTCGGTCTCTGTCAGTAGGAGCGAGCCGTTGTTGGGATCGACGGCGACGAAGTCCCCGCGCGAGCCACCCGACGCGATGAGGGTCTGGAGGTGCGTGTCGAGGTTGATCTCGATCACCGCGCCCGAATTCGTGTTGGCAAAGATGTTGCCGGCCAGGACGCCCGTCCCAAGTGCAGTCCCGTCGGGGACTCCTGGGATGAACCCGGAGTCGAAGACTCGTGCCCCGTCGCTGATCCGGAAGCCGACGATCTTGACCCCCCGCACGACGGCGTAGAGCGTGGTGCCGTCCGTCGATAGCCCGTCGGCGTCGGCATTTGCGAACACGCGGTAAGTGCCAGTTGTGGGATTGACATCGAGAATTTGGTTGTTAGTGATCGTCGAGACGAACAAATGGCCGTTGGCGGGATTCGCGACTATGCCGGTCATCCCCGACACCCCAATGTTCAGGTTCCGGATCGCCGCGCCGGTGTCGCTGATTTGCTGGATGCGGTTGCTCTGTCGCTGGGTCATGTAGATCTTGCCGTCGGGCGTCTTGGCCAGGCCGATCGAATTCTCGAACGCCATCGTCCGGATAGCCGTGGCGTTATTGGCACTCTGCGCGTCGTGGTCGGTGGGGAACAAGCGGACGTGACCGGGGTAGTCGGTGACGAGGACGCCGCCGCTGTTCGGGAAGGCGATCCCGAGTGGGCCGATGTTGAACGCGGTCGGGAAGTCGGTGGCGAAGGTGCTGAGCTTGAACCCAGCGCTCACCGCGTCCGGGGTCAGCATAAGCCCGGCCCTCGCCTGTCCTGCGGACGCGACGTTCAGCGCGACCAAGGCCAGGAGCATCGAGCGATTGAATTTTGCGAAACAAGTCATGACGATACCTCGAACCTGGGGGATGACCGACCGATCGTCGGCCGCCAAGGCGAACCGGCGTTCCATACGCCCGAGACTTTGCCTTGATACAAGTACAACGAGCGCCGCGCGACCGCGCGCCCAACCTGGGGCCGGGATTTTATTGAGCGGGATCACGGATTCATTGCCGCACCCCTGATTCGAGGGTGCGGCATCTCGAGCATCGGTTCCGACTGCCCCGATTAGCTCATGTTGCCGCCGGCAGCGCTGCCCCCGCCGAAGAGCGCGCCGACCTTGGCTCCGAGAATCGCCCCCGGAGGCCCGCCCAGCAGGCCGCCGAGGATGCCGAGGGCGACGGCACCCGCCACGGCACCGGCGGCACCGAGCGCCGCCGCCTCGGTGGCCTTCGCGCCGAGGCTCTTCTCGTCCCTGCTGTTGTTTTCCTGGCTCACGATGTGTCCCTCTCCGAATCGGCCACGGAGGAGCGGATGGCGGGTCTCACTCGCCGATCCTCCGCTCCTGCTCATCCCTATAACGGGCGTGGGGCTGCGCGCGCACAACCTCGGAGAAAATTTTCTCCGAG
>JANXSH010000670.1 GCA_025356615.1 Planctomycetia bacterium
CAGGCGGTAGCCGACGGCCACGATCGCCGGGTCCAGCTCGGCGACGCGATCGAGGAGGGCGTCGATGGAGACGGCTGGCCCCATGCAGACCGTGTGGAAGTCCATCTGCTCGGCCAGGTCGAGGAAGTTGACGACCCCGGCGACGTGGACGCAGTCTCCGATGGCCGCGCCGACGATGAGATGTTCCTTCATGCAATCCTCCTATCAGACCTGCACCAGTTCACGCCCCACCGCGAAGCCCTCGACCGGGACGGCGCTCTCGACCCGCCGCGAGGTCGGCTCGCCTTCGACGAGGGCGCGGATCGCTCCGACGCCGAGTTTCGCCAAACCGAGCGCCTCCAGAGTGCGAGGACGCTGCCACCGCTCGCCACCGAGCGCCGCGCGGGCCTGTCCGACTAGCCAGGTGAGCGTTGGGAGGACCAGCCCGGCGGCGGCACCTAGCCCGAGGAGCGGGACCAGTCCGGTCGGCACGTCCTCGAGGAGGTAGCGATGATTTAGTGTATTGGGAGCCTTGATCCCGCGATAGGCCGGATTCCCTCCCACCGCCTCGCTGACGGTGTCGGAGTGATGCCCGTAGGCGGACGCAACCCACGCGCGGAGCGACAGGGTCGTCACACCGTAGGCGCGGGCGACCCGGAGGCGTTCTTCGTCGGCGGCGGACAGTGCCGCCGCGACGGCGGGCGTGACGCCGTCGGTGTAGAAGTCGAACGTCTCGCCGGAGCGGATGCGGCCGGCGTTGAGCAGGGCGATCACCGGGTGGAGGATCGCGCCCAGGTTCGACAGCCCCGTGTGGAGGACCGAGCGCGTCGGAGCCAGCATCGGGAGCATGGGTCGCCAGGCGTCGATCAATTCGGCGGTTCGGGAGGCGGGGAGTGATGCGGCGATGACCTCGGCCTTAGTGCCGTAAATGTGGGCGTCTGCCGGCCCGATGCAGCGGGCGGCGAACGGGAAAGTGTTGGCCTCACCCAAAAGGACGCGAGCGCTACAGCCGGCATCGCGCAGGACACGGCGGAACTCGAGGGCACCTCCCGTCCGACCGGGGACGAGCAACACCGTCTGGCCGTCGCGCAAGTACGGCGCGCAGGCGAGGGCCACCTCCGCATGGGCCGAGGCGGGAAGCGCGACCAGGATGCGTCGGGCGAAGGAGACGGCCTCCTCGATGTCCGCAGTGGCGGAGGCGATGGGGGCGAATCGTGGCCCTTCAGTGCCCGAGGCGAGACGGACTCCGCCCAGCGACGCGACTCCCGAGATGCGCTCCGGTGAGCGATTCCAGAGGGCGACGGGGTGATTGCGCAAGGACAGATAGCCTGCCAGGGCCAGACCGCCGTGACCGGCCCCAAGGACGCTCACGGGATATCGATTCGATCGCACGGGTCGTCTCCCACGCTGAAGTAGCCTCTTCGTTTCGAAGTTATTACTCCTCGGGGCGTGGGAAACTAGCATCGACGGGGCGAGAAAAAGTCGAACTGCCGTTTTCGGACGAGAAGATAGGTTGGCTCTTCCGGCCATCACCCGGAATGGGGGCGGGCGTTGGCGTCTCGGCTGTCGGAGGCTGTCGGCCCGCACGCTCCACCATCATCCAGGCGGTCGGGGCGAGTACGAAGGCGATGCCCGCCAGCGTGGCGGGGTGCAGATCGGGGGCGGAGAAGAGGACATCCAGCCCCAGGGCGAAGACGATCTGCGTGAGGCCGACCACCGCCACCCGCGCCGGCTCCGTCGAGGTGAAAGCCTTCGTCACGCACACCTGCCCGAGAGTCGCTGTCGCCCCCACACCTAACAGGAGCCACACCGTCCGCGCATCCTTCGAGACACTCAGATCCGGCACACCGCCGTAGACCCAGGTGCACAGCACGAACAGGGTCGCCACACCCGAGTAATGAGTCACGATGGCCCAGGGGTGTACGCCCTTGAGCCGGTGGAGGCCGAGCATGGCGATGGCCGAGGTGAGTGCCGCGACAAGGGAAAGGACCACGGCCGACGTTGCATGGAAATCGCCCTTCAGGTGGGGCGACTGGATGAGCAACACGCCGAGGACGCCGCAGGCGGCGGCAAGCCAGACCGAGAGCGTAGGCCGGATGCGCAAGAGGGGCCAGGACAGGAAGGCCACCCAGATCGGGACCGTATTGGTCAAGGTAAGGACTTCCGCCGTCGGCAAACGTGTCAGGGCGAAGAAGAGGCACAACAGACTCAGGCTGCTCGCCACGCCACGCAACCAGAGGGCAGCTGGTCGCCACATGACGAGGTCGGCACCAGTCATCCGGGCCAGGGAGAAGGCGAACCCGAAGGCCAGCGCGCTCCGGGCCAGCGCCACGATCCGCCAGTCACACGACTCTTTGAGTAAATGGGCGAATTGGGTCATCCAGGCGAGGGAGAAGGATCCGAACACCATCCACAAGAACGGGACGAAGGAACGCTCCCTAGAAATGACGGCAGAGATGGATCACCTCCTGCGGATGGACTCGTGCCAAATTCTCGACGACTCGATGGCCCGTCAACGTCACGCATCGGGTGTGACTACGGAAGTCGGCAAAGGAGAGGCGCTGCCCCAAGCCCAGCGATTGCAATCGCTGGGCTTCGCCTACTTTTAGAGTCACACCCCCACGCATCGAATACGGGACATCGGGGCCGGATCTAGCATGGGGATCGATAGAATATCCGAGGGGTGCTAGATCGCAGCCCCGCGAGGAGTATTAGAGTTATGGGCAGGTCGCAGGATTCTGGAACTCGCGTCAGCCTCTTGGGCCGACTCCGGCGCGACCCGAACAGTCAGGAAGCCTGGGGGGAGTTCGTCGAACACTACGGCGGTCGAATCTTCGACTGGTGCCAGAACTGGAAGATGCAAGAGGCGGACGCGCAGGATGTCACCCAGAACGTCTTGCTCAAATTGGCCGACAAACTGCGGAACTTCCAGTACGACCCCTCGCGAAGTTTTCGCGCCTGGCTCAAGACACTGACTCATCACGCCTGGAGCGACTTCTTGGAGGCCCGGAAGCGCCCAGGGCTGGGGAGTGGCGACAGCCACGTCGGCCAGTTGCTCGACAACGTGGTGGCCCGCGAAGACCTCATGCGCCGGCTGGAGGAGGAGTTCGACCGCGAACTCCTCGAGGAGGCAATTGCCCGGACGCGCGTGCGGATCGCCCCGCAGACGTGGGAGGCGTTCCGGCTCACCGCGCTGGACGGCCTCGCGGGGGCGGAGGCGGCGGTCCGCATCCCGATGTCGGTCGCGCAAGTCTTCATCGCCAAACGCCGAGTCCAGAAGATGATCCAGCAAGAACTCCTGAAGCTGGAAGGGCCGAACGGGGAGGATTCGCCGTGAACCTCTGTCCCCCGCCCGACGAACTCGAACGGCTCCTCGATGAAAAACTCGACGAGGACGGGCAACGCTCCCTGTCCCTCCATGTCGATGCCTGTCCCCAGTGCCAGCAGGCCCTCGAGCGGCTGACGCTCGATTCCGGCCCCTCGCTCCAATGCCTTTCCAGGGTTAAGGAGGCGAACCCCTCCGGTTCGGACGGTCGGACGGAGTTCCTGCATCGACTCGAGAATCACAAACCTCCTCCGCGTGGCATCGTCGGCGACCCGACGGGGATCTTCGCCCGCTCGCCCCGAAGCGACAAGCCCTCCTGGCCGGTCGTCCCCGGCTACCAGATCGTCAAAGAGCTGGGCCGGGGCGGCATGGGAATCGTCTACCTGGCGCGGCAGTCCGGCCTCGGTCGATTCGTCGCGCTGAAGATGCTCCGGGCCGGGTCCGACGCCCAGGTCAAGGAGCGGGAGCGCTTCTCCCAGGAGGCGATGGCCGTGGCGAGGTTGCGCCACCCGCACATCGTCCAAATCTTCGATGTCGGCGAGTTCGGAGGCGTGCCCTACCTCGCGCTCGAGTACATCGAAGGGGGCAGCCTGGCCGACCGGCTGTGCGGCAACCCGCAGCCCTTGCAGCCGACGGTTCGCCTCGTCGAGACGCTCGCGCGGGCGGTCCACCATGCGCACCAACAGGGGATCGTCCACCGGGATCTCAAGCCCGCCAACATCCTTCTCGAGAACGAAGGTAGGAGTCACGCGACGGATCAGGAGGCGACGACCGAGGGAAGACTGGTTGCGAACGTCGGCATGCCCTCCCAGTACGTCAAGATCACGGACTTCGGCCTCGCCAAGCACCTGGACGACCCCAGCACCCGCACCCGGAGCGGTGACATCGTCGGCACCCCTTGCTACATGGCACCGGAGCAAGCCACCGGAACTCCCCAAGGGATCGGCCCGGCGACGGATGTCTACGCCCTGGGGGCGATCCTCTATGAAATGCTGACCGGCCGACCCCCGTTCAAGGGAGAGACGGCGGTCGATACGGTCGTCCTGCTGCTCCATCAAGAGCCGGTCCGGCCATGCTCGCTGCGTCCCGACCTCCCGCGTGACCTCGAGACGATCTGCCTGACGTGCCTGGCCAAGGAGCCTGGTCGGCGCTACTCGAGCGCCGAAGCGTTGGCGAACGATCTGGCGCGATACCGGGGGGGCAAGCCGATCAGCGCTCGCCCCGTCGGACCCCTGGAGCGCGCGGCGAAATGGGCGAGGCGTCATCCCTTGCCGGCCAGTTTGATGGCGAGCCTGATCCTCGTCGGCCTGCTCGGATTCGTCGGGGTCAGTTGGCAGTGGCGCAAGGCCGCCGTGGCCCGCGACACGGTCCTCGAGGAGAAGCGGCAAAAGGAAGAGGAGCGCCAACAAGCCGAGGAGGCGCGGGCCGAGACGGCAGAGCAGCGCCGGCAAGCGCGCATCGCCCTGTACGGCAGCCGAATCGCTCAGAGCCAACTGTCCTGGCGCGTCAACGACCTGGAAGGCGCACGCCTGGCCCTCGACCGCTGTCGGCCCGCGCCGGGAGTGGAGGAGCGTCGCGGGTGGGAGTGGCACTACCTGCGACGGCTGTACCAGTCCGAATTGTTCGGCCTCGCCCACGAGCAGCCGGGCAGCGGCGGGGCCGTCGCCCACTCCCCACGAGGCGGGGTGTTGGCTTCTGTGGTGGCCGGTGCCTCCGACACCGCCCAAGACGGCGAGTTGCGCACCTGGGAGGCGGACACCGGCAAGATCCTCCTCGTCAAGGCGATCCCCGGAGCGCTGCACCGACTGGTGTTCTCGCCCGACGGCAAACGCCTGGCCCTGGCGGGCACCGACGGATCGGTGACGATCCTCGACGCTTCCGATGGCCGCACCCGACTCCACTGGAAGGCCCACCCGCGCGAGGTGTCCTGCCTCGCCTTCAGCCCCGATGGCAAGTCGCTGGCGACCGGCAGTTGGGATCGCACCGCCAACACCTGGGACGCGAAGACGGGTAAACACCTACAGGTCTTCCGAGGCCACACGCGCAAGGTTCAAGACATCGCGTTCGATGCCAAAGGCGGGCAACTCGCGACTGCCAGTTGGGACGGCACCGTCCGGGTCTGGGACGTGCCGACGGGTCGTCTCGAAAAGACGCTCGACGAC
>JANXSH010000691.1 GCA_025356615.1 Planctomycetia bacterium
GGGCCGCAGGACTTCCTCGCCACGATCTACGCCCACCTCGGGATCGACTACGCCAAGGTGACGCTGCCGGACTTCTCGGGCCGGCCGGTCCCCATCGTCCGCGACGGCGCGGCGATCTCGGAACTCGCGTCCGGGAGCTGACCGGCCCGGTCGGAGCGACTCGTCAATCCGCGTTGTCTTTTCCACACCCCCTTGTTATGCGTCATCGCCGACTTGCCGGGTTCCCGCTCGAAGCGGGCCGGGCTGGATGGAGGAGATGACTCATGGTTGTGTGGCGTTCGTTCGCGGCTCTCTTCGTGACTCTGGCGGCTGCGTCGGCCGGGTGGGGCCAGACGGCTCTGACCGAAGTCGTCAAGCCGGGCGACTGTTTTCGCTACGACATCAGCATGAAGCTGACGGGCGAGATGCGGTTCCGCAAGGACTCGGGCACCGTGCCCGTGAAACTCGTCGCCAACGCCACGCACTCCTACCCGGAGCGTGTGCTGAATGCTTCCGGGTCGATCGTGGAGAAGGCGGCGCGGGTCTACGAGTCGGCCAAGGTGTCGATCACCCGCGGCACGGACCGCTCGGAATCGACGCTGCGTCCGGGCCGGAAGCTCATCGTCGCTGAGTGGCAGAAGGGCCAGCGGATGGTCTACAGCCCCGCTGGCGCGTTGATGCGCAACGAGTTGGACCTCGTGAGCGAACACTTCGACACGCTGGCGGTCGCGGGCATCCTCCCCGGCAAGGCCGTCAAGGTGGGCGAGACGTGGAAGCTGGCGAACATGGAGGCCCAGGCGCTGTGCGGCCTCGAGGGCATGACCGAGCAGAAGATCGAGGGGACGCTCGACAAGGTCGTCGGCGAGGAGGCGACGCTGACGCTCGCTGGCATAGCCTCGGGTGTCGAGCAGGGGGCAATGGTCAAGGCGACCGTCAAGGCGACGGCCATCTTCGACACCAAACTCGGGCGCGTCACGAAGCTGGATTGGCGGCAGAAGTCGGACCGCGACCAGGGTCCGGTCAGCCCCGCCAGCACGATGGAAATCGAGATCAGCGTGACCCGAAAGGCCATCCCGGTGCCTGCCGAGTTAAACGATGTTGCCCTCGTATCGGTGCCGCGTGACACCGCCCCGACCGGCGCGATGGTCAACCTGGAGTACCGCGACCCGAAGGGCCGCTTCAACCTGATCCACACCCGCGACTGGCACTTCACGGCGTTCACGGGCGACCACACGGTGCTTCGCCTGTTGGATCGCGGCGACTATGTGGCCCAGGTGACGGTAACGCCGTGGACCAAGGCGAAGAAGGGCGAACACCTGACGCCGGAACAGTTCAAGACGGCGATGAACGGCACGTCGGGCTGGAAGCCGGAGAAGGAATTGCAGGCCAACGAGATCCCCTCGACGGATGGGCGGTATGTCTATCGCTTCAGCGTGCAGGGGCAACTCGAAGAGGTGGCGGTGTTACAGAACTTCTTCCTCATCGCCGCGCCGAACGGCGAGCAAGTCGTCCTGACGTTCACGCTCCCGCCGAAGATGGCGGACAAGCTCGGGGCGCGCGACCTGTCGATGGCCGCGAGCATCGAGGTGCCGGGCGAAGAGAAGAAGTAAGGTCCATCAGGGGTGGGGGGACGAACGGGGGGCCGAAAGGCCCCCTGTTCGCGTTTGGGGGAAATGGGATAGCGGAATGGGAAGGGCAGGAAGCGAAGGATTGAAGGTGACTCGAGAGCAGGTATGGTATCCTGCACTCTTCGAGTTCTCCGAAACTCATCCGCGTTCGGGCCGCGTAGCCCTCCGGGAGACAATTCATCATGTCCGTACCATCGGGCCGTGTGCTGATCGTTGGGGCGGGTCCGGCCGGGATGACGTTGGCCTACCTTCTGGCGCGGCGCGGCGTGGGCGTGACGGTGCTGGAGACACACACCGACTTCGCCCGATCCTTTCGCGGCGAGGGGTTGCAGCGGAGCGGCATCGACGCCTTCCGGCAAATGGGGCTTGGTGCGCAATTCGACCTTATCCCGCACATCGAGTTGCGGACCGTCGAGATCTACTCCAACGGACGACTGGTCGTCCGCACTGACGCCGCCGGGCTGGGCCGGGGGCAGGCTCGAATCGTATCGCAACCGGCGCTGCTGCAAATGCTGGCCGATGAGGCGGGCAAGCACTCCAACTTCCGCCTCGAGGTCGGCGTCACCATGCGCGACTTCCTGCGGGAGAACGACCGGGTCGTCGGCGTGCGCGCCGGTGCCGCCGACGGGCCGCGCGAGTACCGGGCCGACCTCGTGGTGGGTGCCGACGGCCGGCACGCGGCGACTCGCAAACACAGCGGATTCCCCGAAATCTCCTCCCCGCAGACCTTCGACCTCCTCTGGCTCAAGGTTCCGTACCCCGACGACTTTCCCGACCGTGCGACCGCAATGTTCGAGGTGGCGACGCAGCGTTCCGCCCTGGCCTTCCCCACGGCGGACGGCCAACTCCAGGTCGGGTTCGCGATTCCAAAGGGCGAATTCTCTTCCCTCCGCGCCGGAGGCGGGGACGGGTGGACGGAGCAGCTGATCGGCCGGCTGCCGGCCTACCTCGCCGACCACCTGCGCGCCCACCGGGAGGCCGTCGCCGGTGCCGTGCTGTTGAACGTCGTGGCCGGCCGACTCACGGAATGGACCGCCCCCGGACTTCTGTTGATCGGCGACGCCGCTCACCCCATGTCGCCCGTCGGCGGGCAGGGCGTCAACATCGCCCTGCGCGACGCGCTGGTCGCGGCCAACCACCTCTGCCCGGTGTTGACCGCCGGAGGCGACCCGTCGGCCATCGACGCGGCCGCGCGGCGGGTCCGGGACGATCGCTGGCCGGAGATCGTGTCGGTGCAGAAGATGCAGGAACACCAGGTCCGCATGCTGTTCGACCCGGACAGCTGGGGCACCCGACTGACGTATCGGCTGCTGCCGTTTCTGATACGCACGGGTCTGCTCCAGTGGCTGCAACGCAAGGAGTATCGCATGATGTCGGACGGCGTCGTGCCGGTCCGACTCGTGGTTTGAGGCCAGCGCGCCTCGAGTCGCGGCTACAACCTTCTCCCAGTGGAATTACCGCCGCATGTCCACCAGCGCGACGTTCGGCCAGATCTCTCCGACTTTGTGCGTGAGGTAGCCGCGGATCTCCCCCGTCGTGGACATCTTCAGCACGCGCTTCGCGATGTCCTCGGCGACGCTCAACGGCGTGCGGCGGACGAGTTCCTTGATCGTCGGGACGGCGGCGGGACTCATGCTCAGCCTTCGCAGGCCCATGCCGAACAGCGGCAGGAAGCACCTCGGCCAGCCGGCCATCTCGCCGCAGAGCGTGACGGGCTTGCCGCGCTCGTTGCACGCGCGGATGACCCGGTCGAGCAAGCGCAAGAGCGCCGGGCCGAACGGCTCGCACAGGTGGGCGACTTGCGGGT
>JANXSH010000920.1 GCA_025356615.1 Planctomycetia bacterium
TCGCGATCGCGTGCGCCTGCCGCGCTGGTACAAGCTCTGGCTCGCGGTCCGAGCCTTGCCGGTGAGATACGGCGTTTCGCGGGGCACATGAGCCGATCGGGGGGCGATTCCGTATCCATTCTCCCTACCTCTTCTCGGAGAAACTCTCATGCGATTGGCAACGATTCAGACCCCCGCCGGCCCCCGGCCCGCCGTCCGCGTCGGCGACTATTTCATCGACCTGCTCGCCACCGCGCCCGACCTGCCTGGCAGCGTGCGCGGCATTCTCGAGGGGGGCGCAGATGCCCTCCGTAAGGTCAGCGAGGCCGTCAAGCGTCCGGGGGCGACTCGCCTGGCGGCGTCCTCGGTCAAGCTGCTCGCCCCGATCCTGGATCCTCACAAGATCCTTTGCATCGGCCTGAATTATCGCGACCACGCCATCGAATCGGGTTCGCCGATCCCGCGCGATCCGGTCCTGTTCAGCAAGTTCGCCACGGCGATCATCGGGCCGGACGCCCCGATCATCCTACCGCCGGTCAGCACGAAGGTGGACTTCGAAGCCGAACTGGTGTTGGTGATCGGCAAGCCGGGCCGAAACATTCCGCGCGACCGGGCGATGGACCACCTGGCGGGGTGCATGGTCGGGCACGACGTTTCCGCGCGCGACTGGCAACTCGAAAAGGACGGCAAGCAGTGGCTCGCCGGGAAGACGTTCGACACCTTCGCCCCGATCGGCCCGGAGCTGGTCACGCTCGACGAAGTCGGCGACCCGCACGCCCTCGGAATCCGCCTTCGCATCAACGGCCATACGATGCAAGACAGCAACACGAACCAACTCATTTTCCGTGCGGAGGATCTGATCGCTTACATCTCGCAGGTCGTCACGCTCCAGGCGGGCGACCTCATCTTCACCGGGACGCCGCCGGGCGTGGGGGCCGCCCGCAAGCCGCCGGTCTACCTCGCCGACGGAGACATCGTCGAAGTCGAGATCGACGGGCTGGGGGTGTTGCGGAACCCCGTCCGGGCGGGGTGAGCCGTCTCACTTCTGCCCGAGCGTGGCCGGTGGCATTCCGAATGCCGCAGTCGTCGGCTTGCTCCCTGTGACAACGCCGGCATTGCCGTCGGGCTGGAGGAAGTCCCATTCGCCGCGCTTCGTCGTCGGCTTCGGCGCGGGCAGCATCTGGGGAGTGGGGACGATCACGCCCGGCACAACCGGAGGCGCGTCTGTGACGACCGGGAAGCGTAGGGCAACCTCACCGAGTTCGCGGACGAGCATCCGCAGCGTTTTCGGGTGGGTCACAGTGCCGAAGTGGTACACGTCGTCATAGCGGACGTTCTCGGCTTCGCAGACGAACAGCTCGTCGCCGCGATTGTTCGCCAGGATGTTCACGACCTTCCCGACGTTCTTGGGTCGGATGAGGGGTCTGGAGTCCACCTCGACCCCGTCGATGTAGACCAAGAGATCGACATCGATCCCGTGTTTGCCCAGCCCGCAGGCCAAGTCGCGGATGAGGCCCGCGCCGTAGCTGAAGCCGACCAGTACGATCCGGGCGTTCGGCTCGCGTTTGCGGATCGCGAGGATCTCTTTCTCGAAGTAAAAAGCGTGAAAGGGGAGGCCGAAATACGTCTTGATATATCCGAGCGATCGGACATAGTCGTGCAACCCCTTTAGGTTACTCAGGTCCAGCGGGTCGATTCCCTGGAGGAAGAAGACGTAGACCCCATTCTTGCACGCCGTCGGCACCTGGAGGAGATCCCTCACTTCTTCCGGGGGAAGTGGATCGACGGGATGGAACATCTGGAGACAGCCCGCCTGCATGCAGAGCATGAAAGCGAGGCCACAGGATCCCACCCGAGAGAGCAATCGTTTTCCGAGCATACTCGATCCCTCCAGATTGCCCATGTGCGCCTGTGTACACACAGTGGAATCGCTGCGATCCCAACATTACAATCGACCGTCACAGCCTACGCGGATGACGGATCCCGCAGGATTTGACCAAGCGGAAGATGAGGACCGTATCAGATGTTCCGAAAGGAAAGGCTGGGTAGGGTGGGTAAGTATTATGTTGCGATGTTGTCCCGATCGCGTAGGGGCGGTATCACTCGATCGGGATAGCGTAGCCGCCAGTCACGCCGGGAGTCCGTCATGCGTGCCGTCGAG
>JANXSH010000822.1 GCA_025356615.1 Planctomycetia bacterium
TCGAGGCAGAAGTGATTCGTGCAGAGCGTGACGCCGCTCTCCGCCGGGCGCTCGTGGACGCGCCGGGGCGTGCATTCGAGGACGGCGACGCGCCGCCGGTCGGCGACGACGAGGTTGAACAGCGTCGAGCGCCGGGCGCGCCGGAGCTGGTCGCGCGCCTCGCTCACCGTCGAGCACGTCTCGAGGATGCGGCGGAAGAGCATGGCGTAGGGCGTGCCCCCCAGGTTGAGTCGGCCCGAGAAGGGGCGCGACTGGAACACCTCCAGCACGGCGAGCGCGAGGCCGTCGGCGTTCATGCCGGACAACACGCCGATCAGGCCGGGGAAGCCGACACTGACGAACGCCTTCCGCCCCGTGGGCCGATAGACCGTGACGAGCGTGTAGTGATGGGCGTAGCCGTGGGGAGGGTAGTCGAGGTTGCGAGCCAGCAGCGGCGCGCCGGTCCGGCTGCGCGAAGCCTCGACGAGGAAGGCGGAGCAGGCGACGAGTTTCTTGATGTCGAAAAGCGTGTTGCCGAGGACGAGGGAGTCTCGATCGACGCCCGAGGAGGCGCTCATGGCGTCGAGTTCGGCAAGGTACTCCGTCGGCGCGCGGCGCAACAGTCGATGGCCCATCCAGAGTAGAGGCCGGCGCAGCCCGGTCAACCAGAAGTGACGTAGCGAGTCGTCGGGATAGCGCGTCATCCGCTCGCCGGGACGAACGGCGAGTTCGCCGACGGCCCGGCCGATCTCGTCGGGAGACCCCGCGACGGAGAGGACGGGCAAGCCCTCGCGGTAGCCGAGCGAAGCCCCAGAGAGGGTCGCCTCGGGGTAGCGAAAGGCGGCTTCTGGGTTTTCGACACTGGCGGTCATCGGCGGTCCTCGTTGGCTCGATCGGACGGCGTTCTCTCGTGAGGATGGCACCCGAACCCTGCCCCCGACAAGTATAACGAGTAGAATCAGCCACCGATGAACTCCGCTGAACACAGATAAGCGGAAGAAGGAACAGAGGAATCAGTTCTCCTCGAGTCGAGTCTTTTCTCTGTGTTCATCAGCGTTGATCGATGGCTGATTCTGTATCCTGGACAGCCGTTATTTCTTGGCGGCTTTGGCCCGATAGGCTTCGCAGTCGGCGTAGAGCTTCGTGAACTCGGCGCTCTTCGTCTTGGCCTTCTTGTTGACCGTCGTCATGAAATCCCACTCCTTGTCGTCGATCTTCTTGTCGGCGAACAGGTTGGTCCGGAGCCAGCCGGCCTCCTTCGCATCGACCTTGCCGTCCTTGAGGACGTTCTCGGTGATGACCTTGAAGAAGTATTTCTCGAACGCCTCGTTCACCTCCGCGCCGGCCCCCTTGGCCTTCTTCTGGGCCGCGACGCGCAACTCGAGCAAGAACTTGACGCCCTCGTCGTCGATCTTGCCGTCGGCCCCCTTCAGTTCCTTCTGGAGGATCTTGATCTCGCCTTCATCGACCTTGCCATCGGACAGAATCGCCGACATCGCCATCTTTCGCCAATCAGCCATTTTACGCATCTCCATAGTCTGAAATAGACCGCCGGGGGAACTCGGTATGAGTCTCGCGACCCGGATCTCCTTACAAAGATAGGCACGTTGCCGCACGGCGTCAGCGGGGAGGAGGGAAAATCACTCTGAAAATGTGAAATAATTCGATAAGCCACCTTGCTGGGAGGTGATTCGGACTGGGGCATGGGGCGATTCGTACCCCGGCGCTGCGAAGACCTCACCCCCCCAACCCCCTCTCCCGCAGGGAGAGGGGGAGCAGGAGGCATGACTCGGAGCGTCACGTCTCCGTCTGATCCGGTCTTGCTCCCCCTCTCCATCCGGGAGAGGGGGTTGGGGGGGTGAGGTCTTCGCACGCACCTCTCCGCGTGTTCCTCTTTCTTGCCAGGGTAATATCATCAAAGGAGAAGCGCGTCCCGCGCCGACTGACTCCCAGATCCACCCGAGGGCAACCGATGAATCTTCCGCGTCTACTCTCCCTGACAACGCTCCTGCTCGTCGTGTCTCTCGTCTCCGGCGAAGATGCCGCGCCCAAGTCGCTCGTTTATCCGGGCGGAGAAGGGCCGGGCAAGGGCAAGCACATCGTCCTCGTTGCGGGAGACGAGGAGTATCGCTCGGAGGAGATGATGCCGCAGCTCGGACGAATCCTTTCCAAGCACCACGGCTTCAAATGCACGGTCCTCTTCTCGCTGAACAAGAAGGGGAAGATCGACCCCAACGCCAGCAACATCCCCGGCCTCGAGGCGCTCGCGTCGGCCGACCTGATGATCCTATTCGTGCGCTACCGCAACCTGCCCGATGAGCAGATGAAACACATCGTCGATTACGTCGGGGCCGGCAAGCCGGTCATCGGCATCCGCACCTCGACGCACGCCTTTCTCGGCGTCAAGGGCAAGTACGCCGACTGGAACTCGCACAATGCCAGGGGTGGCTTCGGCCGGCAAGTCCTGGGCGAGACATGGGTCGATCACCACGGCAGGCACGGCTCGCAGGCGACGCGAGGCATCATCGCCCCGAAGATGAGCGACCACCCCATTCTGAAGGGGATCAAGGACGGCGACATCTTCGGGCCGACCGATGTCTACTTGGTGAAGCTGCCGCTGCCGGGCGACTGTAAGCCGCTGGTCCTGGGCGAGGTCGTCGATGGCATGAAGCCGACGGACAAGGCGCTGCCCGGCAAGAAGAACGCCCCCATGATGCCGATCGCCTGGGTGAAGACCTACACCCCCGAGAAGGGCAAGCCGGCCCGCATCTTCACCTCGACGATGGGCAGCTCGCAGGATCTCCTGAGCGTAGGCTTCCGCCGACTCCTCGTCAACGCCTCGTATTGGTGCGTCGGCCTCGAGGGGAAGATAACCGACAAGTCGAAGGTGGACATCGTCGGCAAGTTCGAGGCGTCCCCTTTCCGTGGCGATGGCTTCGTGAAGGGGCTCGAGCCGTCGGACTACGAACTGAAATGAATCAGCGATAAAGGAGATCGATCATGGAGAAGATAGACCGCAGGCGGGCGCTCGGACACGGTGCCTGCCTCGCCGCCGGAGTGGGCCTGGGCTGGCTCGGCACACGCTTCGGCATGCCGAGCCTCTCCGCGACCAAGGCGGCTGAGGACGCCGAGACGCCGGAGAAGCGCCTGAAAGCTCTCGGCCTGGAACTGCCCCCGATCGGCAAGCCGCGCGCCACGCTCGCCTCCGCCGTGAAGTCGGGGGACTTGTTGTTCCTCTCGGGGCACATCTCGATCGACAAGGCGGGCAAGCCGATCGTCGGCAAAGTGGGGAAGGATCTCACGCTCGCCCAGGGTCAGGAGGCGGCGAAGCGAGTCGGCCTCATGCTGCTGGCCGTCATGCGTGCCGAACTGGGTAGCCTCGACCGCGTGGTCCAGCTCGTCAAGACGCTGGGCATGGTCAACTGCACGCCGGAGTTCATCCAGCAGCCGCAGGTGATCGATGCGTACTCGCAGCTGATGCTCGATGTGTTCGGCGCGAAGGCCGGCAAGGGTGCCCGCAGTGCCGTGGGCATGGCGTCCCTGCCCCTGGGCGTCGCGGTCGAGATCGAGTGTATCGTGAGGTTTTCGGCGAGTTGATGGGTGAGGCGGGCCGATGAAAGTCCGCAAAGAGGGCTAACCACAGAGGCACAGAGGTCACAGAGAAATGCACAGAAGGAAGAGAGAGGATCGACTCGCCCCGCACGTTTGAATGATTCCCGCTTCCTGCTGTGCCCTCTCGGACTCTGTGGTAGACCCGACGTACTTCCTCGAGAGACGAAGCGCGACTTGACCGACACGCGCGGGCGTGAAAGAATCACTACACACCCTCGGAGTCTTCCCATGAGCCTCTCTCGTCGCGTCTTCCTCGCCGGTCTCGGGGCGATCGGCCTTTCGGGCTGTGGTCGGAGCGAGCCGCGGATCGTGCTGTATTGTGCCCAGGATCGGGAGTTCGCGCTCGACATCCTCGAGACGTTCCGCGAGCGGTTCGGCGTCGCGGTCGTGCCGAAGTTCGACACCGAGAAGAACAAGTCCGTTGGCCTCTTTACCGAACTCGTCGCCGAGAAGGACCGCCCGCGCTGCGACGTGTTCTGGAACAACGAGATCGTCTCGACGATCCGGCTCCAGGGCCAAGGGCTGCTCCAGCCCCACGAGAGCGGATCGGCGGTCGATTACCCCGCCTGGGCCAGGGCGAAGGACCACACCTGGCACGCCTTCGCCTCGCGCGCTCGCGTGCTGATCGTCAACACGGATCGCGTGAAGGAGATGCCCGCGTCGCTCCTCGAACTCGCGGAGCCACGCTGGAAGGGCGTGGCCGTCATGGCCCGGCCCCAGTTCGGGACGACGGCTACGCAGACGGCGTGCCTGTTCGAGGTGCTGGGCAAGGAGCGGGCCGAGGACTACTTCACACGATTGAAGGCCAATGAGGTCCAGCTCGCGCCGGGCAACAAGCAGGTCGCCGAGTGGGTGGCGCGCGGCAGGACGCCTTCGGGGAAGCCCGTCTCGATCGGCGTGACCGACACCGACGACGCCATCGGCGAGGTGAAAGCGGGGAAGCCGGTGCGGATCATCTTCCCCGATCGCGCCGGCGACAAAGGGAGAATGGGTACACTGTTCATCCCCAACACCCTTTGCATCCCCAAAGGCTGCCCCAACCCCGAGGGGGCGAAGAGGCTGGTTGATTTCCTCCTCACCGCCGAGGTCGAAAAACTTCTCGCCGAGGGGCCTTCGGCACAGATCCCGCTGAATCCCAAGGTCGAGGCGAAGTTGCCGGAGCAGATCGAGCCGCCCGCGAAGCTTACGGTCATGCGCGTCGATTGGGCCGAAGCCGCCGCGCATTGGGACGACGCCCAAACGTTTGTGACGAACCTCTTCGGCGTATGACCCTTACTGATAGGACACTCATGAACACCCCCGATCTGTCCGCCTACAAGTCGTATCGCGGCCTGCCGCCGCTCGCGGGTCTCGCCACGATCGCCGAGGCCGCCCGGCCTTGCCTCAGCATTACGGAATGCGTTATGCGCCTCAAACGCCTGCACTACGCCTTCGTGCGCCTCCACGAGATCCTGACGGCGCGCATCACCGCCGAGCCGATCTACGAACTCAAGTCCGCCTTCTCGCACCAGGCGTATATCTGTGCCGAGCATGCGTCGGCGCTGCGGACTCGGGTCGGCGAGATGCGAGAGCCGCCGTTGGGCCTCGACGAGGTGCCGCATGAGGGGCTTCAGGTGTTCTTCGACGAGATCCTCGCCGCCCCGACGACGGCCGAGTTGCTCGTCGGCCTGTACCACCACGCATTCCGCACGCTCTGGGAGTCCCTGGACCGCTACATGGATGACACCAACCCTCTGTGCGATGCGCCGTCTGTGAGGCTCTGCCGGTTCGCACAGATGGAGGTGGAGGACATCCGCGTCTTCGGTACGCAGGCGATCGCTTGCCTCGTCGATGAGTCGATGCACGCGAAAATGTTGGGGTGGGACGAAACGCTCACCTCCTGCCGCCTCGCGGCGGGCAAACTCGATGGCGTGGGTCCGACCGTCGCCCCACCCGAGCGGATGTACTCCGCCAAGCCCTACACCTACGACCCGGTGCCGAGGCGCGACGAGCGATTCCAGGATCTCTGGAACCAGGGCGTGAACCCCGAGGCGTTCCTCTACGACCCGGAGTTCGCGGCGCAACCCAAGACGCTGATGATGCTCTTCAAGCGCATCCGCGAGATCGACGTGCCCGAGATGCTGGCGAGCATCATCCACCAGACGAAGGGCAAGCCCTGGAAGTATTACCGCGACATGTCCCGGCAACTCTGGGACGAGGCGCGCCACGCCATGATGGGCGAGGTCGGCTTCGCCTCGCTCGGCGTGGACTGGACGCAGGCCCGGATCTCGCACAACTGGTCTACGCGCCTCAACACCGAATGCACGCCGATGGAGCGACACGCCGTCTTGTTCTTCATCGAACAAGGGCTGATGACGCGCACGGGTAAGCGCTTCGAGTGGGAAGTCGGGACCGCCTCGGGCGACCCGCTGGTGAAGACGATGCAAGACTTCGACTGGGCCGACGAGGTGTTGCACGCCCAACTCGGGCGCGAGTGGTACGTCAAGGAGTTCGGCGATCTCAAATCGGCGCTGGAGTACGGCGACCAGTGCTGGTCGCGCGTCACGAGCAACTGGGCGAACGTCCGCGACCAGGGCCTGACGAGCCACGAGAGCTGGTGGCCGGTGATCTACAGCCAGGCGTGCCGCACCTGGGGCATCACACCCGACCCGCGCGTGCTGGCGTATGCGACGACGTATGAGACGCAGCGGGCGGACCTGAAGGCGGTAAGCGGGAGCGCGTGAACGAGCCGGAAGCGTTAGCGACGGAGGCGACCGAACGGTGTTCTGGACGCGGTCCGACGCAGTGATGTGAGGGTAACTAGGGGAGACCTCTTGATGTGGAAAGCAATTACGGAGGATGCCCTGTCGAATTTGCTCGAGGGTGCCGAGGCAGAAATGGCCACCCCGGTATTGGCATTCTGGGAGTACATCCGCGTCCGCCCAGTCAAGTGGCAGTTGCCGGAATGGGGCGACCTGGGAGGTGGATTCTGGGTGGTCGCGGTCCTGGGCCCGTGATCGTACGGCGCGCCGCCACGCACCCAATGACGCCACCGCCGTCCTCCTCCTCC
>JANXSH010000869.1 GCA_025356615.1 Planctomycetia bacterium
GCTGAACAAGAAGCCGATGAAGATCCCCGAGATGCCGATCCCGAAGGATCTGCAAGACCTCGTCGGCGAGTTGCTCCAGAAGGCCGACGAGTTCGACGAGGACGCCGACGACATCACCTCGGCCTGGGGCGACAACCTCGACCAGGCCGGTTGGGGCACCAGCGACGGGCCGATCAGCACGTTCTCGGCCAAGGGCAAGACCGGCAACGACCAGCCGAACAACATGGAACTCGGCGGCCGATCCGGCGACGGTCGGCGCGGCAAGTCCACCGGCCAAATGGTCGGCGACACCTCCAAGGCACTGCCGGGCCGTAAGACTCCCGCCCGCGTCGGCGTCGAGCCTTACGAACCGGGCAAGCTCAAGACCGAGGCCCAGGAAGACCCCAACGGCGCGACCGGCGGCGGCAAGAAGAGCGGCGCGGGCCGACGCGGCCTCCAGGGCGGCACGCCCCCCGACCCCGTCAAGGACATCGGACGACTCAGCGCCAAGCAAGCGGGCATGCGCGAGAAGATGGAGCAACTCGCGAGGAGGCTCGAGGCCCAGAAGGTCTCTTCGACCCGCATCCGCGACGGCATCAAGCTACTCGACGCCGCCGACAAGGATCTGACCGACGGCAAGTACGAGGACGCCGCCAAGAAGCGCCGCGACGCCATGCAGAAGCTACGCGGCGGCTTCCAGTCGATGGACCGCACGACGGCGACCGACATCAGCCAGGCGCGCGAGTTGCCCGCCGACATGCGCCGCGACCTGCTCCAGTCCTCCGACAGCGGGTATCCCGCCGGGTACGAGGAGTTGCTCAAGAGCTACTACAAGGCGCTCTCGACGGGGCAGAAGTGATCGCGGGGTGAGGCTGTGACGGAGGCGAGCCGGGCCGAGGATGGCCCGGCTCGCGGTGTTTCTGGAGGGTGACGGTCGAGAGAAGGGAAGTCGAGTTGCAGGAGCGGGAGGTAATGGTAGAATCAGGCAGTAAGCCAGCCGTCAAGCAACAAGTAGGTAACGCGGCACAAACTTTCAGTAGGTGCGAATGATGGACAGTGTGCCTCGCAGGGACGATCTGTACAATCCCCTCCTCCAAGCCCTCCGTGAACTTGGAGGATCGGGAACCATCGACGAGATCGCCGAGCGAGTTATTACCATACTCGAGGTGCCTGAGTCCATCGCTTCTCAGTTGCACGACCGGGACAATAGCAACGAAACTGAATTGGAATACCGCTTGGCGTGGGCGCGAACGGGCTTGAAGAACTACGGTATCTTGGAGCGGTCGGGGCGAGGCGTGTGGGCCATCAAGACCGACAAGCAATCCGTAAACCAAGTCGATCCCGCCGAGGTCACCAGATTTGCCCGCACCATCGTTCGTCCGAAGTCGAATGGATCGGTCGAGCCGGAGGAAGCGGACGATCCGATTCCACAACTCCAAGATCCCGAAGCGCCTGATGCGACTTGGCGGCAAACACTCCATCGCGTGCTAACAACTGTCTTGACGCCGGACGCCTTTGAGCGGTTGAGCATGCGGCTCTTGCGGGAGAGTGGTTTCGTACACGCAGAGGTCACCGGACGTTCAGGAGACGGCGGGATCGATGGAAAGGGCATAGCCCGAATGGCGGGAGTGTTGAGCTTTCACGTCGTCTTTCAGTGCAAGCGGTATCAGGGAGCGGTCTCGTCCAGCCACGTCCGAGATTTCCGAGGGGCGATGGTCGGCCGGGCGGACAAGGGGTTGCTGATTACCACTGGCAGGTTCAGCCGCGATGCAGTGGCGGAGGCCACACGCGAAGGGGCACCGCCCATCGACCTCATCGATGGTGATCGATTGGCCGACATGCTAAAGGCACTCAAGCTCGGGGTTCGCACGGAGTTAGTCGAGCGCGTGATTGTGGATGAGACGTGGCTAGGATCGTTGTAGAGCAATGCACCACTCGAGGGCACAATGGACCCCGAATCCCTCCTCCAAATCACCCGCACCTGGTCCAACCAGGCCCGGCTCGAATTCGCCCATCGACTCTGGGACGACATGATCGAGGCGGGCTGGCAGCCGCAGCCGGACGACGAACTCGCGGCGGAACTGGACCGACGGTTCGCCGCGCACGAGGCGAATCCCACCGATGTCCTCACGTCCGAGCAGGTCTAGGAGAGCCTCTGAGGGAAGCGATGAGCGTTCCGGTCATCAGTAAGGAGGAGTTCCAATGGACGAGGTGTTGCAAATGGCGATGAAGCTCCCCGACGGGGATCGCTTGCGATTGGCCGAGGCGCTGTTCTCGAGCGTCGGGCCAGCGGGACAATTGCCGTTCGACGCGGAATGGATCGCCGAAGCGAAGCGTCGTGCGGCCCGAATCGATGCGGGCGAGGGGCGATCCAGCACATGGGCCGAAGTCCGCGAGCGGGCGCGGACGAGCCTGAAGGAGTCGGCCGGTGGCTGAGGTACGCATCGGCGATGAGGCCGAAGCCTAGTACACCGAAGCGTTAGCGCGGACGACGTTGGTAACGGTCGCATGAAACTGCGCTTCGACCCGAAAAGGAGCGATTCCGATGCCGGACCTGGAAGACGGAACGACGATCGAGATGAAAGGATCGGGTGCCCGCCCCTACGTCATCAAGAACGTCGGCGGGGTCTACTCCTGCACCTGCCCCGCGTGGCGCAACCAATCGTTGCAGCCGCACCAACGGACCTGCAAGCACATTCGCAAGCTGCGCGGCGACGCCGCCGAGCAAGAGCGTCTCGGAGTTTCGGCGTTGGCCCCGCCACCGCGCAAGGCCGCAGGAGAGGCCAAGGAAGGCCCGCCGGTACTGCTCGCGGAGTCGTGGGACACGGAGAGCGATATCAAAGGCTGGTGGATGAGCGAGAAACTCGACGGCGCGCGGGCGTTCTGGGACGGCAAGCAGTTCATCTCGCGCCTCGGCAACACCTTCATCGCGCCGGACTTCTTCGTCGCGGGTATGCCCGACGTGGCGCTCGATGGCGAACTCTGGATCGCCCGCAAGTCGTTCCAACGGACGATGAGCGTCATCAAGCGTCAAGACCGCCCCGTGGAGTGGAAAGAGGTCCGCTACGTCGTCTTCGACGCCCCCACCCACGGCGGCGCGTTCGAGGCTCGCCTGCGCTTCCTCGACGAGTTACTCGGCAAGCGGCCCTCGGACTTCGTCCGCCGTCTCGATCAGGAACCCTGTCGGGGCAAGGACCACCTCATGGAGGAACTGGACCGCATGGGCGATGTCGGCGGCGAGGGGCTGATGCTGCGCCAACCCGGCTCCCTCTACGAGGCGGGGCGATCGTCCACGCTGCTGAAGGTCAAGCGATTCCACGACGCCGAGGCGCGCGTCGTCGGCTACCTTCCCGGCGCGGGCAAACACAAGGGACGGACCGGCTCGCTGGAGTGTCAACTGGGTTCGGGCGTTCGTTTCGCCGTCGGGACGGGCCTTTCGGACGCCGAGCGCGTCCGCCCGCCGGCGATCGGTAGTACGATCACCTTCAAGTACCAGGAACTCAGCGATGGTGGCGTCCCGCGCTTCCCGTCCTACGTCGGCGTCCGCGCCGACGGGGCCACCACCGCCGCACCGGCAATGCCGTCTCTGGGGACGGCTTCCGCCATCGTGAAAGTTGCCATCGGGGACACGACGCGCACGTTCGAGTACGCCGGTGGGTCCGAGGTCCGCGTCTGGGAGGTCACGCAGCACGGACGCGAGGTGACGCAGCGATACGGGACGGCGGCCTCGATGCAGAGCAAGACGCAGTCGTTCGCTGGCGTCTCCGAGGCCGCGAACGCCGTCGCCGAGTTGATCGCGGACAAGGTCGATGACGGTTTCGCCGAGCGGGGCAGCGTCGCCCCACCCGAGGATGCAGTGGCCACGTCGGCGGACGGCCGACGGCACTTCGAGTACGTCGAAGGGTCGTCGAGCAAGTTCTGGGAGACGTGGGTCGAAGGCATTCGCATGAACGCGCGATACGGACGCATCGGCAGTCGGGGGACGATGACGATCAAAGACTTCCCCGACGAGGCGGCGGCGCGTAAGGCGATGGACAAGGCGATCACGGAGAAGGTGAAGAAAGGATACGCGGAGAAGGGGGCCGTCGGCGACACGTTTCAGTACGACGACGTACTCGTGAACGGCGACGACGACGCAATCAGTGAGTACATCGACGGCTCGGACAAGTGTCTCGTCGTGGATTGGCGCGAGGAGGAAGGCGACCTGCTCGATCGCCTCATCGAGATCCTCCCAGAGGCGGAGTTGAGTTGGGAAGACGCGGAGGCGGAGGAAGACATGGTCGTCACCTTCGGCGGCGTGCGCTCCAGGGTGGGGCTGACCGTGTCCATGCGGGACAGGTACATCCTTCTGAAACGCCTGAACCAGATCATGGCGGGTGCCTACGAGCTGCGGGCGTTCCGGTGTACGCTCGGCAGCGACACGCATTGCTTCTACCCACGATCCGTCGCCTGGTGGTCCCGGATGGAGTCGCTGTTCCCGGAGCGGATCGCGGAGGTGTTTGCCAGGATCACGCCCGAGATGGACTTTTGAGATCGACAGGTGAAATGAAGCCCTCACCCCCAGCCCCCTCTCCCGCAGGAGAGGGGCTGGGGGGGTGAGGTCTGGCGCATCACTCTCTCTTCCCACAATCCCGCGAAAACACTTTGCCCTCGTCACGCCGACGCGGTAGATTGGAATAGACCCGCCACGGACTCTGCCTGCCCGACGAGGAGCCACCACCCATGCAGCCACTCTCCCGTCTCTTCGTCCTCATTCTCGCACCCGTCTTGTTCGGCCTCACACTCCTCAGTCGGGGCGACGGCCCCTCCGCTACCATCGGCAAACTCGACTTCAACCGCGATATCCGCCCGCTCCTCGCGGAGAACTGTTTTGCCTGTCACGGCCCGGACGCCAAGAAGCGCAAGGGCGACCTCCGCCTCGACGTGAAAGACCCAACCCACCAGACCGGCAAGATCCTCGTGCCCGGAAAGGTCGGCGAGAGCGAGTTGGTCCGCCGCTTGCTCACCGCCGACGCCGGCAAACTCATGCCGCCGACGAAGTCGGGGAAGAAGCTGACGCCGTCGCAAATCGCACTCGTCAAGAGATGGGTCGAGGAGGGGGCGACGTATGCCGACCACTGGGCTTTCGTCGCGCCGAAACGGCCCGCCACGCCCGAGGTGAAGGATACTGCCTGGGCACGCAACGGGATCGATCGTTTCATCCTGTCCCGCCTCGAGCGCGAAGGACTGACCCCCTCGCCGGAGGCCAACCGGACCACCCTGATCCGCCGGGTGACGCTCGACCTGACCGGCTTGCCGCCGACGACGGTGGAGATCGACGCCTTCCTCGCCGATCGTTCCCCCGACGCCTACGAGAAAGGCGTCGATCGCCTTTTGCGCTCGCCGCGCTACGCCGAGCAGATGGGGCGACACTGGCTCGACCTCGCCCGATTCGGCGACACGCACGGTCTGCACCTCGACAACTACCGCGAAATGTGGCCCTACCGCGACTGGGTGCTTCGGGCGTTCGCCGAGAACAAGCCGTTCGATGCGTTCCTGACCGAACAACTCGCTGGCGACCTGCTGCCGGGCAACCGGCTCGCGGACCTCGTCGCCACGGGGTTCAACCGCGCCCATGTGACGACCGCCGAGGGCGGCTCGATCACGGAGGAGGTCCACATCCGCAACGTCTTCGACCGCGTCGAGACGGTCGGCACGGTGTTCATGGGCCTCACCGTCGGCTGTGCCCGCTGTCACGACCACAAGTACGACCCGATCACGCAGAAGGATTTCTACTCGCTCTCGGCGTTCTTCAACAGCGTCGAGGGCAGCCCCCTCGACGGCAACGCCGCCCGCCACCCGCCCGTCATCCGCGTGCCGACGCAGGAACAGAGTATCAATCTCGCCGAATTGGACCGTAAGGTCAAAGTGATCGAAACGGCGATAGCGGAGCAATCGAAAGCGTTGCGCTACGACGACAAACTCGATGTCGGGGCGACCGAGCAGCCCAAACGCGCCGACTTCGTCTGGATCGACGACTCGGCTCCGGCGGGAGTCCAGACGATGACCGATGCGAAGAATGCCGCGTGGACCTTCGTCAAGGAGCCGGTTTACTCCGGTGCGGTCTCGCTGAAGCACACGGCGACCGGCATGGGCCAGCACTTCTTCACGGGGGCGAAACCTGGCCTGAAAGTCGGTACGGACGACAAGCTCTTCGCCCACGTCTACCTCGACCCGAAGAACCCGCCAAAGGCCGTCATGCTCCAGTGGCACACCGACGGCTGGAAGCATCGGGCGTATTGGGGCGAGAACGTTTTGGCCTTCGGCAAGGACAACTCCCCCGAGCGCCGACGACTCGGCGACTTGCCCGCCCTCGGCAAGTGGATTCGCCTCGAGGTGCCCGCCGCGCTGGTGGGCCTGAATCCCGGCATCGCCGTCACCGGATGGGCGTTCACGCAGCACGGCGGGACGGTGTATTGGGACAAGGCCGGGCTTACGACGCAGGTGCCGCAGGCGGGGTCGAACTACGACACCCTGAGCGCCTACGTCCAGGCACAGCGATCACTAATGAGCACGGGACTGCCAGCAAACATCGCGGCGATCGTCGCAATCGATCGCGCGAAGCGGACGCCACAACAGCAGAAGACGCTCACCGAATACTTCGTCCGACACGCCTGGTCTAAGGGACAAACGACTCTCGCGCCGTTGCGTCAGC
>JANXSH010000925.1 GCA_025356615.1 Planctomycetia bacterium
GTTGCTGACCCTGAGGAAAGAACCGGAGGGACGGGGGAACCAGTATCGAGTAACCTTTTTTGCGTTCAGCCCTGACGGTTCACGCATCGTCATCGCCAATCTCTTTGACATCCGGACCAAGCCTAAAGACCGGGTGAGTAACAATGCCCAGGTGTTGGACGCCAAGACCGGAGCCGAGTTACACAGCTTTCTTGGGCCTCCTTTTGTAAGCTCCCTGTCGTTCAGCCTCGACGGAAGCCGCCTCGTGACCGCCAGTACAGACGGGAGTGTCGGAGTATGGGACGCGAGAATGGGGGCTGAGCTACTGACGATCCAGTTGGCCGGCTTCCCGACTATAGCGAAATTCAACCCCGACGGGTCGCGAATCGTCACGGGCGAGTTGGACGGGATCACGCGGGTCTGGGACTCGAAGACCGGGGACGAGGTATTGGTCCTGAAAGGGCACTCGGGCCAAGTGTTGTCCGCGTCGTTCAGCCCCAACGGGTCGCGTGTCATCACCGGCGGTTTCGACGGAACGGCGCGAATATGGGACGCTCGGACCGGGGTGGAAGTGATGACCCTCAAGGGGCACACCCGTCAGGTCATCTCGGCGTCGTTCAGTCCGGACGGGGCCTGGATCGTCACCGCCAGCGCGGACGGCACCGCCCGGTTGTGGGGAGTGCGGACGAGGAAGCGGCCGTGACACGACAGCGCTTCCCCCGCTTCCCCCTACTCGGGGGCTTTGGTACCGACAGAAAGGGAATGGTGCAAGACGCTGGTCGTACATCTTGGGCATGAATGCCGGGCAACACTTTGTGACTACACCATCGCGTATTCAATCCCATCTCCCCCATCTTTCCTACTTTTACCCTCATATCCGGCACTACAGGGATAATCGCTACATTCCTACTCAACCTCCCACGCCGGAAGGCCGATACAGACGGTAGCATCATTCGACACTCCGCGCTACGAGTCGGGGTCGATGCAAACGGGGGGAGGCAGATCCGCCCTCCTCGGGTGTTCGGGAGCTTTCGGGTACACTCGCCGCACCATCGGGGCGGATCGTCTCAACGGGGAAGACCATATGCGCTGGAATCGAATGTGGAGTCTGCTGGCGCTGACCCTCGCGGTCAACGCGGGGTGCAAACAGCGCGGCTTCCTCACCGAAGCCGATCAAAACCACACGACGACTACCCTGCTCGACGGCATGCAGAACAGGGCGGATCTGGTGGCCCAGCCGATCATCCCCTCGGTCAAAGCACCGCCGACGCTCGATGACCTCGACCGCAAGGTCCGATTCATCTCGCTGGCCGAGTGCGTCGCGCTGTCTCTCGAGCAAGGGCGCGTCGGCCAGCCCAGCCTCTTGTTCCCCGGAACGGCTCAGGACAACCTGGTCCAGTTCACCGGGCAAGGAGTCAGCGGCTCGGACTCCATTCGCGTCCTGGCGCTCGACCCGGCCCGCACCGGGACGAATATCGAGGCGTCCCTCTCGAAGTTCGACGCGGCCCTGTCTACGAGCATGATCTGGCAGACGACCGACACGCCGATCGGCACGTCCCTCTCCACCTTCCAGGCGGGCCAAACGGGCATCAACGCGACCAACCAGCAGGACGCCACGTTCAACGCGGCCCTGCTCAAACCCCTGGCGACCGGCGGCGTGGTGAGCGCGACGTTCAACGTGCCCTACACCAACACCAACCTCCCGGCCCGAGTGAACCCGTCGTACCGCCCGAGTCTCCAGTTCGGGTTCGAGCAACCGCTGCTCCAGGGCTACGGCGTCGAAATCAACCAGCTGCGGAACGCACACCCCGGCTCGGTCCTCAACCCTGGCATCCTCAACACCGCGACCGCGTCCGAAGGCATCCTCATCACGCGACTGCGCTTCGACCAGGCCCGCGCCGAATTCGAGCGACAGGTCAACCAGATGCTCCTCAACGTCGAGGTCGCCTACTGGAACCTCTACGGCGGGTACTGGTCCGTGTACAGCAAAGAGCAGGGCCTGCGGTTCGCCTACGAGTCCTTCCGGCTGGCCAAGGCGAAATTCGAGGCCGGCACGATCAACCCGGTCGATTTCTACCAGGCGCGGGGCGATTACGAGCAGTTCCGGGGCCAGCGCCTCGTCGCCCTCGACGCGCTGTTGGACTTCGAGCGCCAGCTCCGCTCCCTGACCGGCCTGCCGATCGAGGACGGGACGCGCCTCATGCCGAGTGACTCGCCGACGCTCGCCCCGTTCAAGCCCGACTGGGACATGGCCCTCCGCGACGCCATCGAGAAGCGGCCCGAACTGTACATGGCCCGCCAGGATGTCAAGGCGGCCCAGTTGAAGTTGATCCTCGCCAAGAATTCGCTCCTGCCCGACGTGCGATTCACGGCGACCTACGATACCAACTCGATCGGAAGCCGGCTCGACGGCCCCGACGGGTCGAACGCCTTCCGCAACCTGGCCGACGGCAACTTCCACAGTTGGACCACCGGCATCCGCGCCGTCATCCCGATCGGCTACCGCCTGGCCTACACGCAGGTCCGCTCGGCCCAGCTCGACTTGTCGCGTTCGCTCGAAGTCCTCAAAGACCAGGAAGGCAAGACTCAGAACTTCTTGGAGCTATACTACCGCCGCCTCAGCCTGAACTACAAGCAGATCCAGGCGAATCGGGCCCAGCGTGAGGCGTTCGGCGAGGTGGTCAAGGTGCGAAACGATCAGCTGAAATTCGGCAAGATCACCTCTTTCGAGGCCGTCACCGCCCTCCGAGCCTGGGCCGACGCCCTGAGCAACGAGTTCCAGTCGATCGTCTCGTACAACAATGCCCTCGCGGGATTCGAGTACGGCAAGGGGACGATCCAGCAGCACAACAACGTCCACATCGCCGAGGGGGCGCTACCCAACACGGCCTTCGTGCGGGCGGTGGACCACCAGAAGCAGCGGACGGCGGCCCTCGTCCTCCGCGACCGGGCGGCCCCGGCGGAGATCGTGCCGGCGGGGGCGACCACGACGGGGACGAACCTCATGAACTCGGGAAACGCGCCTTCGCTGCCCTCCGCGATGGCAGCCCGCCCGATGATGAAGGAGGTTCCGGAACTGCCGGCGACCCTCTATCAGATGAAGACGACGACCGTCGCCCCGGTCGAACAAAAGCCCGAGGAAGTCTTCCCGACCTCGCTGTCTTCGCCCGAGACGATCACGCCTACCTCACAGCGAATGCCCACCGGGAGCCGACCTCACTCGCGGCGGACGACGGACTTCGCCCAGGACAAACCGGCGAACTGAGCTTCTGAATTAGCCACAGATGAACACAAATGAACACAAATGAATGAATTTCTATTCAGTAATTGCTTCTTGTCTTATTTGTGTTCATCTGTGGCTAATCGGGCGAATGGGCCGGATCGATTCTACCAGCCGTCGGGGAGTAGTGTGATGTTTCGGCATTGGCCCCACTGCTGGTACTCGCTCACCGCCTGCATCGCACTGGCAGGCTGTACCACGCAATCGAACCAACTCCGCCGGGGCGACGTGGACGCCCCCCCCGTCGCCGCCGCGCCTTGCGTCCCCGTGCCCCTCGTTCTGACGCCCGGCGATGTCCTACGCATGTCGCTTTCCAGCAACGGACTCGGCGAGGCCCTGGAGAGCGAATCACGCGGCCAGAAGGGTTCGGGCTGCACGACATGCCTGCCGAGCCGGAAACAGACGAAGCTCTCCGCAGAGCTGCAAGGGCACGCCAGCGACGAGGTTCGCAATACTACTGCGGGACTCGCCCTGACCGCCTACTTCCGCCTCGCCGAGGCCCGCGTCCAGATGAGTCTCTTGCGCCAGGGGGTCGAACCCCTGGAAGCGCTCATCGCCCAGGTCGAGGAACTCCGTCGCCAGGGTCTGCCGATCCCCGAAGAGGGCGGCAAGCTCGACCAGCAGCGGAGCAAATTCGAGTCCGACCGCCTCGAGATCGAGTTGCTGAACGAGCGCCTCGGCGAGCAACTCCACCAACTCGTCTGCAAGGCCGCCTGCCTCCCGCCCGACTCCTGCTCGACGATCACGACGATCGAAGTCTTCCACGTCGAGGATCGAGCCATCGACGAGGCGGAGGCCATCGCGGTCGGCATGAAGTACCGCCCCGAGTTGAACTTCCTCCGCACCGCGCAGTGCAACCTGGATGTCGGCACGCTCCCCGTGATCCGCCACGTCATGCTCGGCCTGAGCAGCCTGTTGGCCGGCCCCGCACGACGGTGCGTCCCGATCCTGGAGTGCGTGCCCCTACTCATGCCTGGGCTTTCTCGCAAGGAAGTCGAGAAGGTGAGCAAGCAACTGCTGGCGGTGCTGGACGAGCGCAAGCGTCAGACCATCTCGGACATCTGCCAGGCCGTCCGGGCGATCCACACCCGACAAAGACTCATCCACCTGGCCCGTGACCGCGAGGCGATGGCCCAGCGCAAGCTCGACGAGGCCGAGGAGAATGCCCGCCAGAAACTCGGCAAGCCCGTCGATAGGCCCCGTGCGAGACAGGGTTTGCTGAAGGCCCGGAGCGAGGTGGTCCACGAGGTGATCGAGTGGGAGATCGCCTGCGTGAACCTCCGCAAGGCTCAGGGGTTGCTGGTGCGCGAGGGGACGGAGAAGGCAAAGGAGGCTTGCGCGGAGGGGGGACGCTGAATGTGGGTCCGGTTTCCGACCGGGCAGGCTGCAAACGTCCGGTTGGAAACCGGACCCACATCATGCGCTGATACACGTTCCCGGTGTGGCTGTCTCGTCCGGTCCCCTCGCCCCTGTACTCAGGGGAGAGGGGTTAGGGGTGAGGGGTTCTTCGCAGGCCATGCCTCTCCCCCTCACCCCCG
>JANXSH010000929.1 GCA_025356615.1 Planctomycetia bacterium
ACAGCGCTACATACAGGGATGTAGCGCTGTAGTGCTAAGAACCGGACTCGAGCCTTAAACGCATCCGGCTCGAGCCTGCGAAACGCCTCTTGCGAGACGCGGACCGCGAGGATCGCGCTCCGCGTTACGTCGCGGCTAACCGAAGCCGCGTCCAACTTCCTACAGTAGGACGAATTCAGCAGTCGAACGATTCATCGAAGGAGACGCTCGAGATTCCAGGGCGTCGACACGCCCCACTCGAGCCTCACGGCACCCGCAGCCCCACCTTGTCCATCCCCGCGCCCTTGGCGGCGTCGATCACCTTGACGACACTTTCTTGCGGCACGTCGTCGGTATGCTCGAGCAAAAGCCTCGTCTTGCCCGAGGAGCGCACGAACCTCCGCAACTCGGCGACGAGGCGGACGGGATCGACGACCTTTTCCTCGACTCGGTAGACCGGCGCGCCGTTCTCCATCGCGACGCTGACCTTGATCATTTGCTCGGCGACCTGCTTCTCGGTGACGACGGCGATGCCGCCCTTCTCGTCGCTCGCCGAGGGTGCCTCAAGGGTCTTCTGGAGGGCGGCGACGCTGGTCGTCAGGATGAAGAAGACCAGCAGCACGAGCGTCACGTCGATCAGCGCGTTCATGTCGAGGCGCGTCTCGTCGTCGTAGGGGCGCGCCGGGGGCGGCTCCAACTCCTCGGCGATCTCGGCGGTCGCGGGGTGGTTCTCGAGCGCTTGCCACTCGGAGTCGCCGGGGGCGCGGACCTCGTCGGTCGCCTGCCACTCGCCGTCGCCGAGTTGCTCGAGGAGTTCCTCGCGGGTGAGTTCGACGACCACGGGGGAGCCTTCGTGTCGGATCATCCAGCTCATGGTGGGGGTGCCTCGCTGACGCCGAAGTAGTTCACGCTGATCTTGCTGCGGAACGGCTCGGCGCGAAGTTTGATGAGTAGGTCGCGCGCGACCTTCGCCTTGAGATCCTTGTCCGCGTTGATGACGAGGTCCACCCCCGCCGCGCGGTCGAGGCGGACCTTGAGCCGGTCGAGGACGGCGGAGACGTTTTGGAGGTTGGCCTCCTCCGGCTCCGGCCGGTTCTTGCCGACGCCGAGCGAGTAGAGGACGACCCCGTCCGGGTCGAGCTGGATGTCGATGCGAAGAGCCTCGGGGTTGTCCGCGAGGAGGCCGTAGTCCGCCTCCGGCGTCTTCACGACCGTGGAGACGGCGACGCTCGTCGCGGTGAGCATGAAGAAGACGAGCAGCACCAGGCTTACGTCGATGAGCGGGATCATGTCCACGTCGTCGTCTTCTTCCTCGCGGACACGCCTCACCGGCACGTCGAGGCTGACCGCCTCCAGCGCCTCGGCGGGATCCTGCGGCCGGAGCGGCTCCGGCTTGTGGAAGTAGGCCCGGAACTCGCCCATGTCGCCGAGTAGATTCCAGTCTTTCGTGCCCGACGCCTTGCCCTGGTCGTTCTCCAAGAGCCGGCCCTGCTGCACCCAATCCGTCACGACGTTGAACGGCACTTCCTTGTAGACCGTGTCCGACTCGACGATCCAGATGTCGAGGAATCGCTGTTTTTCGGCCATGGGAAAGCTCCCGCCAATCAGTTGTCAGTTGTCAGTTGTCAGTTGTCAGTTGAAGACCGAAACAGGACGTTCGATTGTTACTTCTTCCCACTCACTGCCTCCGAACTGCCCTTCTCCGAACTGCCCTTCTCCGAGCTGCCCTTCTCCGAGTTGGCCTTACCCACCGGCTTGAGTGTGCCGGCCTTGTGAGCCTGGAGGAGGACGACGAGTTTCTGGGCGGCGCTCTTCATCTGCACCTCGAACTTGGCGAGCCAGGCGCGAAAGAGGACGTGCGCGAACACCAGCGGGATGGCCGTCACCAGGCCGAGGGCGGTGGCGAAGAGGGCGAGGCCGATCGACTCGGCCTGGCTGCCGACGCCGCCGCCCGCCGCCGACTGGATCTTGTTGAAGGTGCCGATCATGGAGATGACCGTGCCGAGCAGGCCGACCATGGTGGCGACCTTGGCGATGGCGAGCATCGTCGGCAGGACGAAGTTGAGTTCGGGCACGATGTCCAACTCGATCGCGTTGGACATCGCCCGGCGCGAGGCCGCGAGGCCCTGCTTGGACACCTCGAGCGCCGGGACGAAGAGCTTCTTGGGGATGAGGTCCGTCCTCCCCCGGCAGAGCTTCAGCGCGCCTTCGACGCCGTCCTTCTCGAGCCGATTCTGGAACGTCGGCAGGAACTCGTTCATCTTCGTCGAGGCGCTCATGTTCAGGAGCG
>JANXSH010000947.1 GCA_025356615.1 Planctomycetia bacterium
CACCGAGCTGTACCCGAAACAGGCCAAGGTGACGGACAAGTTCTCCATCGTCCGCTCGTTACACGTCGATTCCGGCGACCACTTCGCCGGTGGCCATCGCATGTTGACGACGAAGGACATGGGCGTCAGCGGTGCCAACAACATGGGCAAGTTCCCCGGCATCGGCGCGATCGTCAACCGCGAGGTCGGCCCGCGCAAACGCGGCATGCCGGGCTACGTCGGCGTGCCCATCTCCTCGTCGATCGGCCTGCGCCCCGGCTACTTCGGCGGCCACTTCCTCGGCGCGCAACACAACCCGTTCGATACGGAAGGCGACCCCAGTTCGCCGTCCTTCAAGGTCAACAACCTCGACCTCGCCGCCGGGCTGAGCATGAAGCGGCTCGAGGACCGGCGTAGCCTCGTCAAGCACTTCGACACCGCCCGCAAGGAAATCGACAGCCTCGCCGAGTCCAAGGCGATGGACCGATTCTCCGCCGAGGCGTATGACTTCGTCAGCGGTGCCAACGCGCGCAAGGCGTTCGACATCCACCTCGAGGACGGCCGACTCCGCGACCGCTACGGCCGCAACAACGCTGGCCAGAGTACCCTCCTTGGTCGTCGCCTCGTCGAGGCCGGCTCGACGTTCGTCACGGTTCACCTCGGCGGCTGGGACCACCACTGGGACCTCAAGAAGGGCTATGAAGACTACCTCCCCAAGGTCGATGCCGCCGTCGCGACCCTCTTCGAGGATCTCGCGGATCGGGGCATGCTCGACACGACGCTCGTCATGCTGTGCGGCGAGTTCGGCCGGACGCCGAAGATGAACGACGGCGGCAACGGCGGCAAGCCAGGCAGCATGGGCACGCCGGGCCGTGACCACTGGGGCGACGCGATGTTCTGCCTCATGGGCGGCGGCGGCGTCAAGGGCGGCATGGTGATCGGCTCGACGGACAAGCTCGGCCAGCGCCCCGCCACGCGGGCCATCACGCCGTGCAACATCCACGCCACGGTGTATCAGATCCTCGGCATCGACCCGAAGCTGAACTTGCTCGAGCCGACGGGCCGGCCCGTGCCGGTGCTGGAGGATCCGACGCCGATCAAGGAACTTCTATAGTGTTCAGTGTTAAGTGAAAACGGCGCGGGATCAGGGTAAGATGACATGGCTGATCCGCGCGTCGTGATCTTGGGTGGTCCGAATGGGGCGGGGAAGAGTACCTCTGCCCGGAACCTACTCGTCGATACGTTAGGGATGACGACATTCGTCAACGCCGATGTCATCGCCAATGGGCTGTCTGGATTCGATCCCGAGGGCGTTGCCTTCGAGGCGGGTCGGGTCATGCTCGAGCGGTTGCATGCGCTGGCCAAGCAGCGAGACGACTTCGCCTTCGAGACTACTCTCTCCGCCCGTACTTATATCTCATGGCTGCGTCAGATGCAGGCGAATGGCTACCGTTTGATGCTCTTCTACGTTTGGCTCGAAGACGCGGATCTGGCAATCAGGAGAGTGGCGATCCGCGTCTCACAAGGGGGCCATTCGATTCCCGAAGACACCATTCGTCAGAGGTATGTGCGGAGCATGGCGAACTTTCACAACCTGTATCGGCCACTCGTCGATGATTGGATCGTGTACGACAATTCGCTGCATGGCGTGTATAGGCTAGTTGCCGAAGGCACTCGAGACGGGTCGGAAACCGTTCACGATACAGAACCATGGGCCAGATTTTGTCGAGAGGTGTAATGATGGACAGCCCACCGTCCCCGAATCGCGTCAAGGCATTCGACACCGAGAAACTCGGCCCTGCCCTCCAGAAAGCGGGCCTCGAAGCGAGGCGCCGCCACGCCCTCGAGGGACGATCCGTCCCCATCATGGAAGACGGGAAGATCGTCTGGCTGACTCCGGAGATGATCCTCGCGGCGGACGCCCTGTACAAAGAAAAGAGCCAGCAGGACGAGGCGTCCCGCTGACCCTTGGCCGGATTACAGAGCGTTGACATACGTCAATCCCGGCTGTTGAGCCGCATCAGGATGTTGACGAGGTACCAGAACAGGATCGCGACATCCGCGAACAGCTCCAGCGCGGCGGCGACGTGCATGTCCGTCGGGTAGTGGAGCATCACGTTGCTCGTGTTGTAGAGGATCGACCCCGCGATCAGGGCGACCATCGCGAAACAGAAGAACAGGCCCAGGTTGAAGCCGAAGATCATGCCGGCGACGATGACGCCCAGCGCGATCAGGCTGCCCACGGTCAGGATCGGCCCGAGGAAGGAGTAATCCTTCCGCGTGACGAACACCGCCAGCGTCAGCCCGCCGAAGACCGCCCCGGTCATGATGCCCGCTTGCGGGATCACGTTCGGCTGATACGCATTCGCGATGAGGATGAGCGGCAAGAACATGATGGCCCACACGCCGACGTAGAGGCCCAGTCCGAGATATTGGAGCGCGGGCGACGACCGCGACTGCGCCCACATGCGGGCGACGACCCCTGCCCCCATGAAGAGGAGCATGACGACCAGGTAGCTCCAGCCGCTGCCGAACATCAGGTTGATGATGGTTTTGGGATCGACGGTATTCAGCAACACCGCCTCGAGGCCGATCAGCGCCAACACCGCGCCCGCGAGGTGCATGTACACCCGCCGGACGAACCCCGCGCGCTCGCTGGCGATCGACTCCGCAGCGCTGACGCGGTAGTCCAGTTCATAGGAATCGTTGTGCATTGTCCCCTCGTGGTGAGATCGACTCGCCTATTCCAGGTGAGTCTATTTCATTTTACGCGGTCTGGGAAGGGCGGTCCAGCGACTTCCTCTTCTTCCGAAGTATTTCGTCGCCCGGCGACCCGGCTTTAACCCATCCGTAGGGTGTGAGATGCCGTAGGGTGGCTGCATTTGTCAACAGAGTCAGCGGACCTGGGACGAGGTTCTCCGGCTTTCTATTTCCGCATTGCGGTCTCGATTTCAGTTTTTCGCGCCTCGAGCGTGGCCAGTTTCTTCTTTAGGCCACCAATCTCCTTTTTGATCTTGCTCAACTCGGCATGAGCCTTCTTGTCCCCCATTTGTTGCGAGCCAAGTTGCTCCGCGATGTACTGTTCGAGTTGACTCCTCAGAATTCTGAGAGAGGGATTCCCCCAAATCACACTCTCTCGGTATTCAAGTTTTCCAGCCCGGATACCTTGCACAATGAAGTCACGGCTCACTCCATATTCCTTGATCGCCGTTACGTCACTGAGGGTTGCTCCCTTCAGGTTCCATTCTCCGTATTCTGCCATGATCGTGTCTCCCGATTCGCAAAGCGTTACAAATCATTCAGATGCGACGAATCGGACCAGCGGCTTATGCGGGTGGATGGCGACTACGGGAAGTTTCCTCCCGGCGGATGGCGATTATTTGCGGCCGATTCATCGCCAGCAAATCCACCGTGGCCCGGCCAGTCGGGGTTAGCGGCACCAGCCTTTCATCCTCCCAGCGGAAGTGTTCGGCCCAGACCTGGGTTCGCGGGTTGAATAGTGGCACCTCCCGCCCAGAGTCGGGATCGATGGACATCTGTCTCGCCCACTTCCGCAGCGAACACGAAACGCACGCAAGAGCGAGATTGTCGGCCCTGGTCGGCCCATGAGCAACTCGAGGCACGACATGGTCGATATGAAATGTCGCCTCCTGGCCGAGTTGTGACAGTCGGCAATACTCGCATCGATTCCTTGCTCGGAACACGATTTCGTCATGCAAACTGGCGGAGATATCGCTCATGGGGTCATTCGCTCTGTCCTCAGCCGCAACAAGGTGAGGAACTCCGCCAGATCGACCAATCCTTCGGCCTCATCCCGTTCGGGCGGTGTCAACGGCTGGCCCGAATCTTGCTGGTCGAGGAGGGTCTGCAGGCGATTGGCGACCGCTAACGGCAGTCGGAACCGGGCGAGATCGGCTGGGAGATCGACATCAATGGTCACGGTCATTGGAACCTCTATGAAAAGGTTGGCATAGAAGGGTACAAGAGGCCACTGCTCGACGGCTTTCCGTGAGAAGAATCGCCTGTCGCATGCTGCGTTAGCAGATCATTGGCGGAACGGGAGGGTAATGACTCCACTGCAGCAGTTTCCGGTGAGTCGTAAGTCGATTGCTTAGAAAGACTTGTGGAAAGTGGCCCATCCGGGAAGAACGATGAGAGGCGAAAATCCTAACTTTGATTGTAGTCTTCATAAGCTCTCTCAAACTGATCTTTGGTCACAGAAGCTGAATCCAACGGTCTTTCGTCACTCACGGGCAAATAGACAAGTATACGCATCCTGGCTGATCCGGCAACTGAAAAGAAGAAGCTTTTCACAAGTGCATATTATGAAACAACTTGCGACTCGCCGGGAATTGCTGTCTTCACTGTCATTTCGTAAAGCGTAATCGGTTATTCCGATGCAACGAATCGGCTTTGCAACGAAACTCGACTTTCTCGACGTAAGTCCTTGCCGAATCGACGTAAGTCCTTATTTTTCGTCCCAGAGGTCGAGTTTCGTTGCAAAGCCCAACGAATCGATCCAGTGCCGGGTTAGGGCACCTCTACAACCCACAGTCGGAGTTGGCTGAGCAGAGGATATGCCGTAGGGATCGCTGCCAAAGCGAACGGGAGCTCTGGTGCTTCGGTAATCTGGATGTCCATCAGGTTCCGCTCCCGACACATTTCGATGGCGAGTTTGAGATAGCGACGAAGGAGCAAGAGGGGTGGAAACTGATTCCTCTCTGCCAACCATTCGAGTACGTCGCGGGCGCACTTCGAACTATTGCAGGATCGGCAAGCCCAGACAAGATTGTCTCCGGTGTTCGCTCCGCCTCGCTTTGTTGGGATGAGATGGTCAACCGATAGGTATTCACGACTCCCGCAGTAGCAACAAGCCTGCGGCAAAAACATCTTCAGGCGTTCGTCGTCTGCGAGCGGACCGATGCTCATGGTGTTCTTGTTCAGACCTGCGTAGAGGCGAGACCGAATCATATACTGGGTGCGCCCGTACTGCTCGATCTTCGCGGCAAGAGCTGCGTGAGCCATAGCGAGGTTCGCATACGACCAATGCAGCAACTCGGCAATGGTGGTGATCTTCATGTATTAGACCTAACTTGTTGTGCTGTACTCCCCAATTAATATAATCCTACCCGCCCCGCCTTCCCTGTCAACGACTTTCCTACCCTCGCCCAGCGTTGACTCCCTGCTTCGAAGCCTACTTCCCCGCTCGGATCAGATACGCGATCAGGTCCGCCAGCTCCTGCTTCGTAATCTGCGCCTCCAACCCCTCCGGCATGAGCGATTTTCCCGTCGATTCGACGGTTTCGATCTGTGTTCGCAGGATCGTGTCCTCGGCACCTTCGCCGCGTTTGAGCGTGATGCTCGAGGCAGTCTCGGCGGCGATTAGCCCGGTGAAGGTCTGCCCGCGCCGGGTCGTGATCTGGTAAGCGACGAATCGCGGATCGACCTCCCGGCTCGGGTCGAGGATATCGACGAGCAACTGGTCCGCCGACTTGTTCTTCAGGCCAGAGATGAGGTCGGCCCCGACCTGCACCCCGACGTTGTCGAGCTTGTGGCAGGTCGCGCAGTTCTTCGCGAAGACCTTCTTGCCGCGTTCGGCGTCGCTCTTCAAATCGAAGGCGTCCTTGAACCGATCGACGATTTTCGCCCTCTCCGGGGCGGCTTGCCCCACGAGAACCTTGGCCGCCCTGGCGCGGAGCGTCGCGTCAGAGTGTTTGCGGAGTTGCGCGAGACGCAACGGCTCGACCTGGGCGGCGAGGATCTTCTTCTTCTCGATGGCGGTGAGTAGTTCGCCGAGTCGGTCCTTGCGGGCGAACATCGCCTCGGTCAACTCGCGCCGCATGGTCGGGGCGGAGGCCGCCCAGGCGTCGGTCAGCAGTCCCGCGACGCGCGGGTCGGTCTGCGCCGACAGCGCCCGCACGGCCGCGAGCTGCACCTCGGGCGGACTGCGCGGCGTCAGCAGCGACGGGGCGGCGGTCGCCAGGGCCGCGAACGGCCCTCGCCCCAGGAGGCGAACCGCGTCGGCCCGCGCGGCGGCGGGCTTCTTCTCGTCGAGGGCGAGGCGCGACGCCTGGTCGAAGAGGATCTTCGCCGTCTTTACCGAGTCGGCGAGCGCGGGTGGGGGTCGGTCCCACAGGGCCGACAGCGATCGCGGCCCGGTCGCCAATCCCTGCCCCAGGCCGTCGAGTAGCGCGATCTGGAACGGCGTCGGCTCCTTGCCGGGGGTGCCCAACAGCGCGAGCGCCTTCGCCAACTGCGCGTCGTCGGGCGTCGTGCCGACCAGCGCGGCGATGCGCGACAGGAACGCTAACGGGGCAGTCTCCGGCTCGGCGGCGATCGCCTCGAGCATCGACCCGGCGGACTTGCTCGCCGAACTGAGGACGGCGGTCTGCGTCCAGATGTCGGCGTCCTTGCGTCGGGCGATCTTGGCGAGCGCTTTCGCCGCCCCCGGCGTCTGACTCGCGCCGAGCGCGAGGGCCGCCTGGAAGCGGACCTTGGGGTCGGCGTCGTCGGCGAGTTTCGCGACCGCCGTAGTGAGCGCCTTCGCCCCCGAGAGTCGGCGCTCGGCGAGGCGCAACGCCTGCTCGCGGACTCCCGGCTCCTTGTCGGCCAACGCCTTCTCGATGAGGGCAGGGGTGAGCGAACCCAGGCCGTCGAGCGCCCACAGGGCATGCGATCGACCCAGCGACGACGCGGGGGACACGGCCAGCGCTTCGAGGTCGGCGACGGCGTCCTTCGGTTGCTTCTCGAGCAACAGGCGCTGTGCCGTCAGGCGATACCAGGAGTTGTCGCTCGCCAGGTGTGCGACGAGTTGCTTGGTCGTCGCGCGGTGCAGCTCGGGGCGCTTCGGTTTGGTGCCGAGCGGGGCCGTCGTGATGCGCCAGATGCGTCCGCGTGCCCGGCTCTTGGTGTTGACGCGGGCCTTGATGTCGTCGGGGAGCGACAGCGGCGTTTCGATGACCTCGCGGTAGAAGTCGAGGACGTAGATCGCTCCGTCCGGCCCGAGGGTCAGGTGGACGGGGCGGAACCAGTTGTCCGTCGAGGAGAGGAACTCACTATCCGCGTGCCCTCGCTTGGCGACGAAGGTCGCCCCGCTCGGCGTGAGGGTGTCGCGCAGGATGATGTTGTTCGCCGGGTCGCAGACGAAGACGCTGCCCCGATACTCCTTCGGGAACAGCTCCGCCGTGTAGACGAGCGGGCTGCACCCCGAGGTGACGTAGCCGCCCGGCACGAGTTCGGTCGTGGGGAAGTTCGGGGCGTCGGAGCTGCCCGCGCGCCGGGTGGTCCGCTCGACGCGCCACGCCTCGAAGGGACTCTTGCGGAAGACCTTGCACGCGGCCCCGTGTTCGGGGATGTCGAGCGTGACCGCCCGGACGGCGAGGCCGGGGTTGCGCCGCAAGGCGTGATCGGGCAAGATGATGTGGCGAAGGTGTTGACTGTTGGTGGCGACGAACCACCGGCCCCATTCGTCAGCGCTGAGGCCGTATTGCCCGCCGCCGCTGGTCGGCTCGAGGCTACCGGGCACGTCGGGGCGGAAGCGGATGCCTCGCCCACGCAGTTCGACGACGCGGGGGCCTTTTAACTCGGTCGAGCGGATCGAGCCGCCCGCGCCCCCAGCGCAGGCGTGGACCCAGTTGTCGAGTCCGAGTTGGGGGCTGTTGAGGAGCTGCTGGATGTTCGCCACGTCGAAGCCGGTGTAGAGGACACGCGTCGAGTCGGCCTTGCCGGTGCCCTTGGTGTCCTCGAGGTGGAGGAGGTCGGGGGCGTTGCAGGCGAGCAGCCCGCCGCGCCAGGGCATCAGGCCGGTGGGGAAGCGGAGGCCATCGGCCCAGACGGTGCTGGTCTCGTAGAAGCCGTCGCCGTCGCGGTCTTCGAGCATGCGAATCTGCCCGGAGCGGATGACGCCGGTGCCGCGCCCGCCGTTGGGGTAGCCGCGCATCTCCGCGACGAAGATCCGCCCGCGCTCGTCGAACGCCATCGCCACGGGGTCGATCACGTCCGGCTCGGAGGCGACGAGTTCGACGCGAAACCCTTTGGGGACCGCGAACGTCGCCTGTTCTTGCTTCGGCGAGAGCGGCTCGCCGTTCTTCAGAGGGGCCGGCTCCTTCGGTGGCGCGGCCGCTTCCAGGGTGAGGCAGAGGCACGCGAGGAACAGCCAGGGGATGGAGCGCATGGCAGGGGTCTCGTCGAGGGCATCGGTAGTCCATCACCTTTATACTCGTTGCAGGGGGCGATGGCAGGAGTGCCTCGATTCCCCGTGCGGCTCGAACCGTCACTCGTCTAGCGATCCCCTCTGGGACTGGAGTCCTGGTAGGGCGAAGAATCGGACGAAGCCGGAGAATTAGAATTGAGGATCTCTCCCGGTTATGGCCGATCTAGGGAATATGGGTCGCGCCTCCGCGGTTGGCGGTGCGGCATCGTCCCTTCGAGGGAAGCAATATGCGACGGCTCGAACTGTTCCTTATCCCAGTTCTTTTGGTCACGGTCTCGATGGCGTCGGGACAAGAACCCTCCGCGATGAGGCTCCAGGGCCGACCGAAGAAGGTCGGCACGGAGTGGGCCGCCGGCCCCAACTTGTCGGGGACGAACGTCGTCCAGACCGGAGGCATGGAAGGCCAGCTCGGCAACCCAATGCCGAACGTCCCGATGCAGGGCGCGATGAACGCCGGCCCCGTCTCTAGCACCTCGATGGGCCAGTGCGGCTCGGGGGGCTCTGAGTCCTGCGCTTGCGGGGCGAACTGCGATAGCTGCGGGCACGGCTGTTGCCTGTCGCGCATCAAGGGGTGGTTCTGCTCTCGCCCAGTGAACGCTTGCGACAAGCGGGTCTGCTACGACCCGATTCCGCCGCTGTACCAGTTCTTCCCCTGTCCCCGCGTGGGCTATTGCCCCCGTCTCGCGCCGCCGAGCCTCTGCCCGGCCCCCGTCCACCTCATCCACCCCGTTTGCCAAACGAATCGGGCCGCGTGTTGCAACACCTCCGGCGGGAGTTGTGGCTCGTCGTGCGGTCCGTCGTCGTGTGGCAGTTGCTCCGCGTGCGAGGGCGGTCGGGGTTCGTGGACCCGGTTCTTCTCGTCGTTACGCGGTCAGGGGTGCAAGGACCACTGCTGCACGCCCTCGGCGCAATGCTTCACGAATGGCCAGGCGACCCAGGGGTGCGCCTCCGGCAACTGTGGGCTGAAGTGAGCCGCAGGATGGCGGCCCCTGTCGAGGCGTCGGTTCGGATCGCGCTCGGATCCAGCCCCTCGACAGGGGGCCGCTCGCCCCGTTCGCTTTCCTCCTACCTCTGGTGTACGATGAAGAGAGTCGCTCTCTCATCGATCGCCCAAGCCCTGGAGGCCCCTCATGCCCATGTACGTCTACGCGGTCGTCTTGCCGGACGGGAGCGAAGGGGAGTCGTTCGAGGTGCTGCAAAGCATGTCGGAGCCGGCCCTCACTCTGCACCCAGACTCGGGGGAACCCGTTCGTCGCCTCCTCTCCGTGCCGAATGCCGGTCGCAAGGCGGGCATCACGTCCAAAGCGGATCTCAGCACGAAGAACCTCGAGCGCCTCGGATTCACGCAGTACAAGAAGGCCGGCGGCGGCAAGTATGAGAAGACAGCCGGCCAAGGGCCGGACATGATTTCCAAGGATTAGCCATGTCCCTCGTCCGAATCGGCTCGGTGGTTCTGCTCGCGGCTGCCATCGCGTGCGGCCCGGCGCTCGCCCAGCGCCCGGCGGTGCGGCTCATCCTGCCGGCGTCGGCGAGCCTCGGCAACCCACCCCCCAAGAGGCTCGCCGACCCGGAAGCGCTCCCTCACCCGAATGCGATCGAGATCGTCCCGCAACCCGCTCCGCTTCCCGCTCTGACGCCGGCGACTCCGACGCCCGCGCCGAACCCTGTGGCCCCCATCAACGTCTCGCGCCTGCACGACCAGCTCCGCGCCGCGTTCCCCGCCAGTTCAGTACGCCTCGGCTACGTCGGGGATCGTCTCGTTCTGACGGGCCGAGCCGCCGGCTCACGCGATGCCAGGGCGATCGAAGATTTGGTCCGCGCCGCAGCAGGGGGTGGCCTCGTCAGCCACTTGCGCGTCCGGGGACAGGTTCTCCTTCACGTCCTCGCGGTCGAGGTCGATCGTCGCACGGCGACGAACGCCGGCCTGCAAACGACGAACGGCGTGGCGGATGCGTACCGGACGGCTGCCCTGCTCGGCGCACTCTGCTCCAGGCGGCAGGCGACCTTACTCGCCGAGCAGGTTATCCCGGTGGTCGAAGGGAAGACGGCCGCATTCTCAGCGAAGCGATGCCAGGTCACGCTCTGCGCCTCCTCCTCGCTCGACACGTTGCAACTCACCTTGTCGGCCCGTTTCAGCCCTTCGGATCGGTGCGTCCTGGCCCAGGCGCTCCAGACCGTCATCGAGTTGCGTCCCCAGGATGCGCTCGTCCTCGAGGGCCATTCCGAGGACAACGAGCGAGAGATCGTCCTGGTCGTCACGCCGGAATGGGTCAGGAACGAGGCGAATCCTTCCGCCCGGTGAAACATCCTCACTGAGCCTATCGTTCAACCAATGAACCCGGAGTGGGGGCGTCTTGCACTTCGTGGCGTCGTAGTGATTCGCCTTACGAATGCTGGTGGTGTGGTTGGCACCTTTGGACGAATTATTTACTTCCGGGCCGGGGTATTAATATCGAATCGAATATTCTTGGGGCGCTCGTCTGTCATATATCGAACGAGGCTGAATCGCACTTCGGAAAGATTTTCTGGCGCGTCGAGATACTGGACTCCCTGGACCCATTTTACACCAAATCCCGTATGCAACATGACACCCGTCCCCGAGTCGTCGGCAACGAACTTGAGGGGATTGCCCATCGCCCGCTTGCCCTTGTCGATTCGGAAGCACAGGTAACACCCGCCGTTCTTCCTGGCTTCGAGCCAGGCGTCGCCAACGGTGACCTCCACGTCCCCCCATTTGGCCGTCTCCGGGACCATCCGCACCCTGGCGATCAGGGTCTTTCGCTCCCGAGCCTCCTTCAGGGAAAAGGAGTACTTCGGAGGATCATCGGCTCCCGCGCGAAGACCCATTATCGAGAAGGTGAGCGAAATGGAAACAATTGCAACCAGATTCAACACGAGATGAGACCGCATCGATTCCCCTTTCTGCCCAGACTTGGCCAACCTCGATCCATCGCTCGGCCACCGACCTCGAGCACACGGTGTAAACCCAACGTCTGCTTCGATACCTCCGTTTGGTTGGCAAATCAATCCCTACCACTTCCATGTGGGCAAACGATCACTACTCTCTGCCGACCTTCGAATACCACTCGGAGTGCCGGTCACGACGGACCACGGTAATTACCGGAAGGTCATCGACCCTCTAAATCCTGGTAAGACAATCAAGTTTTCCGTCTTGGAGGTGCCATTCGGACGGTCATATTACCCCGGCCCGGAAGTATCGCAGTAATTAGCCCGACGCGCAAGCGAGGGATTGGGGTAGCCAGGCAAAAACCCTCGCTTGCGCGTCGGGCTAAGACTTCACTTCGTGATCTTCTTTCGGGCCGGGGTAATATTTGGGTAGTGGCCCTATAGGCGGGATGAAAATCGACCAAGCCCTTGCTTTAAATCGAGTTGCGGAATACGAACCCTGCCATCCGTCCTGCTGATAGGGCCACTACCCGGAGTCTCGAAGGATCGGACACCGTTCGCACGGAGAATCGGCGAAGGTATCGTGCCGTGAAGTGCCGAGGCTGAGAGGCTGTGAATTATTAGATGTTTGTACAGTAAACAGGTTCAGAATTCGACGTAAGTCATTAAATTTCGACCCATTTTTGACGGGCTACAGTGTACAAATGACTAATTATTCACAGCCTCTGAGAGGAGTTGAAATGACACGATCCCCCTGTGATTCAGGGGGATCGTGCGAGGTTTTGCTCAGGACGCGAAGTCGCGGACGACCTTGGCGAGCGCCTCGTGGGTGAGGCTGAACGGGATCGCCTCGCGTTTACTTTCGCCGGGGCGCGACTCGTAGCGGCCCAGGTGGGTCGTGCCGTCGGCGTGGCGCTCCACCTCGTAGTAGCGGACGGCCCCGTCGCGCCGGGCGGGAGCCTGGCTGCGGATCTGTGCGACGGCGGTGCCGTCATCGACCTCGACCACGCGAAGCGGCTCGAGGAGGCAGGTCACCTGGCGGGCGAGGCGGTCGGCCTGCTCGCGCAGCGGGGCCATCACCGTGGCCGTCACGGGCCGGACGGAGACGTGCCGGAACTGCGCGCCGATGGTTTCCACGGCATCGGCGGCCAGGGAAACGGACCAGCCCCCGGCGGGGTCGGTCAGAGACAAGGTCGGGTTGGCGGTATCGGGTCGCCATTCAGCGAGTTTTCGTAGGAGGATTTCGTCGAGCATCGTCGGAGTCTCCGGTACGGATTGCGTGATCGGTGCCGTCGAACGACAGGGTGGTCGCCTTGCCGTCGGCCACGGTGGTCAGGTGGACGGGTCGGCCCCACAGGAATTGTACGTTGGCGAGCGTGTCCGCAGCCTGATCCATCTTCAAATCGACGCCGGAATGCGCGTGATTCAGGAGGAGTTCGCCTCGGTTGCGGTGGTTGGCGTCCACGACATAGATCCACGGTTTCCCGAAGTTCGTCAAGCCGAACAGGAGTCGCTGCTTGACCTTCGCGAAGTCGCGCGACTCGATGAAGTATTGCCCCGCCTGCTCCTGGTAGGCGTAGGTGAAGAAGTTATGCCGGACGCAGAACTCGGGAGTGAGGAACGTGTCAATGAGGGTAATATCGTTGTGGATCCGGCGGACCTCGAAGATTTTCTTGCGCCCGAGGCCGAGTTGCTTGTCCCAGGTGCGTTTCTTATCGATATCCTCGCACTCGTCGTACTCCTTGCCGAAGCGCCCGGTGTCCCAACGCATCTCGATGTCCCGAAGAAGCTCGATGCCCAGCTTGTAGGGGTTGAGCCGGGTGGGGGACATGGCCATCGTGCCGCTGTGGTGGTCCGCGAAGTCGATGATCTCCGAGGGCGCGAGGGCCTTCTGGGTCATGATCGTGGAGTGCCAGTAGCTGGCCCAGCCTTCGTTCGCTATCTTCGTCATGCCTTGCGGGGCGAAGTAATAAGCTTCGTCCCTGATGATGGAAAGCACATCGCGCTGCCAGTTCTCGAGGGGGGCGTGTTCGACGAGGAAGAGGAGGACATCCTTCTCGGGGCGTTCGGGGAAGTTGCGGGCGGTCTTGTCGGCCTGCTTGCGGTGGGCCTCCTCCTCGGCCCGGAGGACGCCGGGGGGGTTGATGTACTCGTCCATGTAGTCCTTGGACTTGAACCGCGTGGACCCCTCGCCGTCGGGCTTGGCGACATCGGGGGCGAAGTCGTAGCGGGCGGTCGGCTCCCTGCGGCGGATGGCGACGGAGTGGACATCGATGAGGTCGTCGATGGACATACAGCGATCGACGAACGCCTCGACCTTGTCCTCGCCGAAGCGCTCGGCGTAGGAGCGGATGCGCGCGCCGTGGTTGGCGATCTCGTCCATCATCTTGCGGTTGGTGTGGGCGAAGTAGGCGTTGTTCTTGAAGAAATCGCAATGCCCGTAGACGTGACTCATCACCAGCTTTTGATCGACCGTCGGGTTCGACCGCATCAAGTAGGCGTAGCACGGATCATTATTGATGACCATCTCGTAGATCTTCGAGAGGCCGTAGTCGTAGCCCTTGCGCAGCTCCTCGTAGGCCATGCCGAACGACCAGTGCGGGTAGCGCGTGGGGAACCCGCCGTAGGCGGCGATCTCGTTGAGGTCGTCGGCGTCGATGACCTCGAAGATGGTCTCGAAGAAGTCGAGGCCATACCCGCGCGCGTACCCTTCGATCTCCTGCTTGAGGTCGCGCAAGTGGGAGGGCAGGCGGGTGTCGTAGGGGGTCTGCATGGCGGGTGGTCTCGGGGCGGTGTACGTCAGGCATTCTTGCCTGACCCGGAGTCAGGCAAGAATGCCTGACGTACAGTTCGCAACCTCTCAACGGCCGGTGCCGAGGAATTCCTTGATGGATTTCAGGATCGCCTGACGGTCGGGGATGCGGCTACAGACGACGTTCTTCTTCGTCCCGAGCATCTCGTGGACGTACTCGTAGAACTCGCCGGAGCCGTAGGGGCTTTCGACCTGCCCGTAGCCGAACAGGTTGACGCGGGGCAGGAGTTTCTTCT
>JANXSH010000951.1 GCA_025356615.1 Planctomycetia bacterium
ATGTAGGACGAGGGGGCCTTCAAAGAATACGGCACGTCTCTCCGGCAGTGATCTGATTAGTGCGCATCCAGTACGAAATGATGGAGGGACGACGCGCTTCAAAGGCTACTCCCCCCTCCTGGGCCGAGTCTTGCCCTCCCCCTCCCACCTCCTAACCTATCCTCCTACTTTCTGCCTCTCGCCGCGCGAACGTACCTCCTGGGGGAAGGATGCCCCCTATGCTGCTTCTCCTCATTGCTCCCACGATGCGGGCCGTTCTTGTCACAGCACGCGCCCGCCTCCTGAATCACTTCGATTCCCGCCAGGCAGGGTCTTCCCTTTCCCCGAATCCGTGTAAAATATGGAGGATGGATAAGATAGCGGTTCTGATAAGATTATCGGGAAGGGGTAAGCCATGCGGCGAGTCGTTCGCGGATCGCGAATCCTAATCACCGGAGCGTCGAGCGGGATCGGTCGTGCCCTCGCCGGGCTGGTCGCCGAGGCCGGGGCGCGCGTCGCGATCGTGGCGCGGTCCACAGACAAGCTCGACGACCTGGCGCGCGAGCTGACCGTCCGTACCAAAGCCGAGGTGTTGTCGATCACGGCGGACGTGACGAGCGAGGCAGACCGGCGTCGGATGCTCGACACGGTGGTCGATCAGTTCGGCGGTCTCGACGTGCTGGTCAACAACGCCGGCGTCGCCAGCTTCGGGCACTTCGGGTCCAGCAGCGAGGACATCATGCGGCGGGTCATGGAGGTAAACTTCTTCGCCCCCGCCGAGCTAATCCGCTCTGCGATTCCGATCCTGACCGAGGGCCATCACCCCGCGATCGTCAACGTCTCGTCGATGTGCGGCCGGCGCGGCGTGCCGGCCTGGAGCGAATACTCCGCGAGCAAGTACGCCCTGGTCGGCCTGACCGAGGCGCTTCGCGGCGAGATGGCACGCTTCGACATCGACGTGCTGTTGCTCGTCCCAGGGCTGACGAAGACCGACCTGCGCGCGAACCTGTTGCACAACACCGGACGTATGAAGATCGAGTTCGAGAAGGGCATGGAGCCGGAGGCCGTCGCTCGGGCCATCCTGAAGAGCCTGGAGAAGAATCGCACCGAGGCGGTCGTCGGCTGGGAGGCGAAGTGGATCCTACGACTCAACCGCTGGATGCCGAGGCTCGTCGATCGCCTCATGAATCGGCGGGTGAAGCAGCTCTATGCTGCGGAGTCGGCGAAAGAGGCGGGATGAGATTTCCTCCGCGCGGTCGGGGGATGGCCCATCTGGCAAGGGAAGACTTAGCCCGACGCGCAAGCGAGGGTTGAGAATACATCCTCGGATGTGGCCTGTTTCCCTCGCTCGCTAACTCTGGGTCATTTCTGGCTGCGCGAAGTATAATGGGGATTGTGCAAGGAAGCAAGCGAGGACGATCATCATGTGTGGAATCGCGGGAATCATCGATCTGTCGGGCGAACGTCGGCCGGTCCCTCACGGGGCTATCCAGGCGATGGCGCGGGCCATCGTCCACCGCGGGCCGGACGAGGACGGCTTCCTCGAGCTGCCGGGCCTCGCCTTCGCCAACCGCCGTCTCAGCATCGTCGGCCTCCACGACGGTCGGCAGCCGATCGGCAACGAGGACGGCTCGATCCGTGTCGTGTTCAATGGCGAGTTGTTCGACTACCCAGAGCAGAAGGCAGCCCTGGAGTCGCACGGCCATCGCTTCCGCACACACTGTGACACGGAGGTCATCCCGCACCTGTACGAGGACCACGCTGAGGCCGTCTTCTCTCACCTCCGGGGGCAGTTCGCCATCGCCCTGCTCGACGAGCGGCGCGGACGGGTTCTGATCGGCCGCGACCGCTTCGGCATTTGTCCGCTGTACTGGACGCGCCAGAGGAACGGCGGCGGCGACTGGCTCCTGTTCGCCTCCGAGATCAAGGCACTGCTTGCCTCCGGCATGGTCGAGGCGCGGCCCGACCCCAGGGGCATCAACCACCTGTTCACGTTCTTCTCGATGCCCGGCCCGGTGACGTGCTTCGCCGGCATCCAGGCGCTGACGCCGGGGCACTACCTCGAGATCACGCGCGGCAACAGTCCGAGCCAGGTGAGCGACAAGACGTACTGGCGGATCGACTTCCCCAACCAGGGCGACGAGGACCGGCGTGACCCGAAGTTACTCGTCGATGACTTCGAGGGGATCCTGCTGGGTGCCGTCGAGCGCCGGCTGCGGGCTGATGTGCCCGTGGTGTCGTACCTCTCCGGTGGGGTGGACTCCAGCCTGGTCGTGGCGATGGCAAGCCGCATTCGCGGCAACCCGATCCCGTCGTTCACGATCCAGATCCAGTCGCCGAAGCTCGACGAGTTGAACGAGGCGACGATCGTCGCGCGGCACGTCGATAGTCTCTATCAACTGGCGAATCCAGAGGCCAGCGCTGGCCCCATCGCCGTGAGCGTCGGTGCCCGCGAGGTGCAGAACACCTACCCGGAGTTAGTGCGGGCCGCCGAGGCTCCCGTCGTCGATACCTCGTGTGCGGCCCTTCTGCTGCTCGCCCGTGAGGTACACAATCGCGGGTTCAAGGTCGCCCTGACCGGCGAGGGGGCCGACGAGTGGCTGGGCGGCTACCCCTGGCACAAGGTCAACCGCGCCCTGAGTCGGCTCGACCTGTTCGGGATTCCGGTCTCGCAGTGGATCCGCCGGGCCGTCGTCAAGCTTTCCGGCACGCCGACGTTCCCCTCGGCGACGATCCGCCGCGTGCAGGACAGCGTCGGCGGGCACAACGGCTGGCTCGACATCTACGGCCTCATGAGCCTGTCGAAACTCCGGTTCTTCAGCCCGGAGATGAAGCGGTTGGCGATGGAG
>JANXSH010000973.1 GCA_025356615.1 Planctomycetia bacterium
ACCATTTATTCCTCTCCACGTTCCACGAGACCTATGCGCGCTACCCGATTGGCGCAGCTTTCACGACGCCGCCGGTCGGTGACTTGGTAACTGGGCTCAGTCGCTCGCAGGAGTGGGGATTGAGCCTGGCGGCCCCGCTGGCCGGTGCCCTCTTCATCACCTCGATCGTGTTGGCGGTGATGAGTCGCGCGGTGCCCCAGTTGAGCCTCTTCTCGGTGGGCTTCAGCCTCCGCGTGGCTGTGGGCCTCGGCGGCGCTTACCTGTTGCTCCCCGACTTCGTGCGCGGGGTCGTTCAGATGTTCGGTCGATCGAGCGGCCTCTTGCGGGGGCTGGTGTAGTACATGGCAGAAGAGACCGGCCAATCGAAGACCGAAGCCCCCTCACTGCGCCGCCGCGAAGAGGCGCGCAAGCAGGGGGAGGTCGCCGTCAGCCAGGAGCTGGCCTCCGGCTTGCTGTTCTTCGTCGCCGCGCTGGCCTTGCTCGTCGGCGGGAAGACTCTGGGAGCGGGCATGTTGGAGGGCGTTCGCAAGGGGTTGAGCATTCGCCCGCCCCACGATCTGGGCGTCCAAGAGGCCGAAGTCTTGTTCGGCTGGTTCTGGTCCGTCGGTGCCCACTTGCTCGGCCCTCTCCTGGTCTTGCTCTTCCTCGTCGCTTTCGGGGTGATGGTCCTCCAAGTGGGAATCCACTTCATTCCCGACCTCTTATCCTTCCGCCCGCAAAGGCTCTCGCCGGCGGAAGGGGCCATGCGCATGTTCTCCCTGGCGGGGTGTTGGCGTGGTCTCTCGGCCGTCCTCAAAGTCGGCGTCATCTGTTGGGTCGCGTGGGTCGTCTACTCCGGACGGAGCCGCGAGATGTCGGCGCTGGGCCAGTACGAGTTGTCCACCGCCGTGGAGATTACCTGGGATGTGACGGTGCGCCTGGCTCTCACGGCAGGGAGTGTCATGGTCGTTTTGGGAGGCGCAGATTACGCATACAAGTGGTTTCAGTTGGAACAAAAGTTGCGCATGAGCAAACAAGATTTGATCGAAGAACACAAGCAGGAAGAAGGCGATCCGCAAGTCAAAGCTCGTATTCGCAAACTGGGGCGAGAACTCAGCCAGAATCGCATGATGCACTCCGTCCCGAGCGCGACGGTCGTAATTACAAACCCCACCCACCTCGCCATAGCCTTGCGTTACGACAAGGAGAAGGATTCCGCCCCGTGCGTCGTCGCCAAGGGGGCGGGCCATGTGGCGAGACGTATCGTCGAGATGGCGCGAAGCCACGCCGTGCCGGTCCTCGAAAAGAAGGCGGTGGCCCGCGCCCTGTTCAAGGCCGTCAAGGTCGGGCAAACCATTCCGATGGCACTGTTCCAGGCCGTCGCCGAGGTGCTGGCGTTCGTGTATCGACTTCGAAATTAGTGCTTAGGAGAGTGCGTAAGGTGGGTCGGGCGGAGAGAGCGCGTCACCGGCACTTCACCGACCTCCCCCTTTACACATGAAGCCGAGGGCTGGTGGTGGGCCTCGCTCCGCTCGACCCACCCTACGAGTCCCAAGGAGATCGTCATGGCCGTCGCCAGCCTACCCGCCGCCGACTCGAACGTGCGATTCTCCCAACGGGGCGAGTTGGTCCTCTCCGTCGCGCTGCTCGGGGTTCTCGTCGTCCTCCTCGTACCCTTGCCGCCGATGCTTCTCGACTTCCTGCTCTCCGTGAATCTCGGTTTGACCATCCTCCTCTTGCTCGTCACGATCAGCGCCAAGCAGGCTCTCGATTTCTCTGTCTTTCCCTCCTTGCTGCTCCTGATGACTCTCATTCGGCTCGCCCTGAATGTCGCCACTACCCGCCTGATCTTGCTCAACGGGTCTGCGGGGTCCGTCGTCGCGGCCTTCGGGGGGTTCGTCGCGGGCGGCAACCTCGTCGTCGGGTTGGTCATCTTCCTGATCCTCATCGTCATCCAGTTCGTCGTCATCACCAAAGGGGCCGGCCGTGTTTCCGAGGTGTCGGCGCGGTTCACCCTCGACGCCATGCCCGGCAAACAGGTGGCGATCGATGCCGAACTCAACGCGGGCTCGATCGACGAGGCCGAGGGCCGTCGTCGCCGGAGTCACTTGTTGCGAGAGGCCGAGTTCTATGGGGCGATGGACGGGGCCAGCAAGTTCGTTCGCGGCGACGCCATTGCCGGCCTCATCATCACCGGTATCAATCTCTTCGGCGGCTTCATTCTGGGTCTTACTCGCAACATGGGGCTGGCCCAGTCGTTTCGGACCTACGCCATCCTGAGCATCGGCGACGGGTTGATCTCCCAAGTGCCGGCGCTCATCATCGCCACCGCCTCCGGCATGCTCGTCACCAAGGCGACCTCCCAGACCAGCTTGGGGGCGGAAATCGGCGCACAGGTTTCGACCAGCCCGAGGACGCTCGTCACGGCCGGCGTCATCCTCGTCGGGCTGGCCCTGACGCCCGGCCTGCCCACGATACCCTTCCTCGCCCTGGCGGGCTTGCTCTTCTTCGCCGTTCGTCGGATGACCGTCGTCCCGAAAGCCTCCCCGGTCGAGACGCCGGGGGTAGAGGCAGTCCGACCGCCCGCCGAGGTGCATTTCGACGACTTCTTGCAGGTCGATCGCGCCACGGTCGAAATCGGGGCGCGTCTCATTCCCCTCGTCAGCCCTCGCCGAGGCTCCGGGCTGCTCGATCGCATCGGCGGCTTGCGCCGGGATCTGGCGCGGACGCACGGCATCTGGGTGCCCCCGGTGCGCGTGCGGGACAACATCCAACTCGACTCGGACACCTACCGGATCCTCGTCGGCGGTCGCGAGGTCGCTCGCGGGCAGATTCGGCCCGACCGTCTCCTCGCCATCGATCCGGGAGGCACTCGGCTCAACCTCGCGGGAGAGGCGACCAAGGATCCGGCCTTCGGCTTGCCCGCGCGGTGGATCGCCGAGGCCGACCGCTCCCGCGCCGAACTCGGCGGGTTCACGGTCGTCGATCCTCCCAGCGTACTGATAACCCATCTCGGGGAGGCCGTCCGCAAGCACGCCCACGAGCTGTTGAGCCGGGAAGACCTCAAGGTGTTGATGGACAAGGTGCGAGAGTCGGCCCCCGCCGTCGTGGACGAGTTGGTCCCCAACATCCTGACGATGGGGTCGCTGCACCGCATTCTGTGCATCTTGCTCGAGGAGCATGTGCCGATCTCGAACTTGCCTCGTTTGCTCGAAGCACTGGCCAACCACGCCCCCCAAACCAAAGACCCCCAGGAACTCGCGGAGCGCGTGCGCGTCGAACTCGGGCGCGTCATCTGCGACCGATTCCGCGACGAGCAGGGCCGCTTGCACGCGATCGTGTTCGAGCCACGGCTGGAGTCGGAGTTGCGGCGTTCGCTCACGGATCGGGCTTTGAACCTGGACGGGGGTCGGCTCGAGAAACTCGTCCTTCGCCTGCTCAACGAATGGCGTAAGGCGAGCGCCCGCAATCAGGATGTCGCCCTCTTGACCGATGCGTCCCTCCGCCGGCCGCTACGGCACGCCTTGGCCCGATCCCTGCCCGATCTGGCCGTGATCGCCTATCAGGAGGTTCCCGCCGACTTGTTACTCGAGCCAGCCGCGATGATCCGAGTCGAGGATCTCAATTCGACGACCCAGGGGGCAGCGTGATCGCGTGATCGTGGCCGATCTGCGAATTGGTGTGGTATTTGCCAAAACACTTGGTATAGACATCGCACGACTCAATTACGTTTCTTGGAGACCGAATGCCGACGCGAATCGAAGGCATCGGTCTACTCCGTCCAATAACGGGAAAGATTTGCGACTCGGACGAACTCGCCGGCGTCGAGTCGGTTTCCCCATGACTTCGTGGGTAAAACGCTACCTCTGGGGAGTGGTATGGTCACATCTACTGCGGCACGGAGCAGGCAAGGGTATAGCGAGTTGGCGGACCGCGAGCGGCGCAACACCTTGATCCTGCACCACCTCTCGCTCGTTCGGCACATCGCCGGAAGGCAGATGGCGGAGTTGCCGCCCGGCGTCGATCTCGAGAACCTGGAGGCTGCGGGCGTCCTGGGCCTGGTCGAGGCGGCCAACAACTTCGACCTGGAAAGGGGTACGCAGTTCAAGACGTTTGCGTACACGCGCATTCGCGGGGCGATCCTCGACGAGTTGCGACGCAACTGCATGCTGCCGCAACAGATGCTCCAGATGGTGGGCCTGGTTCGCCGGGCCTACGAGACCTTGCACCCGCCCGTCTCGGTCGAGGCCCTGGTCGGAGCGACCGGCCTGACGTGTGAGGAAGTTGCCGACTGCCTGGCCGCCATTCGGTTGACCCGAATGACCTCCCTGGACGGGGGGAGCGAGTCGATCGGCACCCGGCTCGACGACCCGGCTAGTAGGCCGGACGCGGTCGCCGAGCGCGAGGAGCAGAAGCGCCTCGTGACGAAGGCGCTCCGCGAACTCGATCAACGGGAGCAGGTGATCGTGACGTTGTACTACCTCGAGGATCTGCGGCTGAAGGAAATCGGGGAAGTGTTGCACCTGTCCGAGTCTCGGGTGTCTCGCCTTCTCAACATCGCCCTGTTCCACCTCGGCGAAATCATGCGGTCCGCGAACGGCACACGACAAGGAGAGTGACATGGAGGCCACCCTGACCCGATCCCCCCAGACCCCCACCCGAGGGCTCGTCCCCGGAACTAATGTTCGACTGAGCGATGTGCCGGCGCGAGTCGGCGCTCCCGATCAGACGCCACCCGAACCGGCCATCGAGCTGGTTCGCACCGGGGAGGTCGTCCGGGCCATCGATATCGTCTGCGGATGCGGGCAGCACATCCGCGTGCATTGTCTCTATGAATGACTTAAGTGCCAAAAAAATGATAATTAGCCACAGAGAACACAGAGAACACAGAGAAGAGAGGACGAGAAGCCGACGGTCCTCTTCTCTTGGTTTGTTCCTGCCTTCTCTATGCTCTCTGTGGTTTTGTCGTTCGCCTTATTGATTCACATGGTCGGTTGGGGCACGACCTCGAATATCTGGTCCAGGGGGTTCGATCATGCGGTGGAATCGATGGCTTCGGATGAGTGGGGCGTTGCCCGCGCTATTCCTGGTCTGCGGCTGCCTACAGCCGCCCTGGGGAGTCCCACCGCAGTCAGCGTCTCCCACGCCCCCTCGTCCCGAGGCCAAGGCACCCGGCCTGGCGAAGGATCCGAATCCGAATCAGACCCCGTCTCCGAGTTTGACTCGAGATCGCCCGCTGCCTTTACGGCCGGTCGGCCACGAAGAGCCGGCCAGTCGCCAGGCCGCCGAGGTGTCGCAGAAGTTGGCCGATATCCAGGACGAGAACAAACTCCTGGCATCGAAGCTACAGCAATATCAGTACCAAATCGAGGAGAAGACTCGCGCTCTTGCTTCCGCCCGCAGCGAGGTCCGCATGGTAACGGAGGAGGTCAGGCAAACGCGCGAACAGATCGACCACTGGTCCCGCGAGGTAGCCAACCTGCGTGCGCGTGCCGAGACGGCCGAGAAGGAGAGCCAGGCCAGCATGCAGGGCTTATTCCATCTCGTGGAGACGCTGATCTCGCAGGAAACGGCTCAAAGAGGCAAGACGACGGCCCCTCCTACTCCAGCCCCCTCAGTTCCCGCCCCGCTACTACCCTGACGGTCGGCCCTTCGACCCACATCCTGCTCTCCCTCGAGAGGGAGAGGAGGATGTGGGTGGGTATCTTTGGGGATGCCGGGAGCAGAAAGTCCGGCACGGACACATCGGGGACGGATCCTAAGAGACGATTTCACCGCGACATTGCCCTTCCGGTCTGTTGAACCGTTTGCTTCCAGGGTAAAATCGACGTATGCTCGATCTACATGAGTCGATCAGGAGCATAAGTGACACATGGCGAAGCAAGCCCTACTCGCGAAAATAGCCTCCGACCCCTATCTTTCAACGCTTCCCGCGATTGCGATGCGCGTTATCCAAAAAACGAGCCAGCCCGACTGCACCCTCGCACAGGTTGCGGGGCTGGTCGGCCAAGACCCCGCGCTGTGCGCCAAAGTCCTCAAACTCGTCAATTCCGCTTTCTTCCACCTTCCGCGAACCATTACGTCGATCAATCGTGCCTTACAGTTGCTCGGCATACGCCGAGTCCGGTCGCTCATCCTGAGCCTCTCCTTGCCTTCCTTCCAACGCCGGACGACATCCCATCCGTGGATGCGCAATTACTGGAAAGCCTCGGTCGCCGCCGCCATCGCCGCCCACGAATGGGCCAAGATCAACAGAAGCTCCGACCCTGATGACGACCTGGTGTACAGCCTCCTCTGTGACTTGGGGACGCTCATCCTCCTCGAGATGTATCCCGACAAATACGCAAAGGTGTTGGACCTGTCTCCGAGGGCATTCATTCGCGACCAGTGCAATCTGGAGCGAGAGTTGTTCGGGTTCGACCACGCCGAACTCGGTGCCTACTTGCTCGATTCGTGGGGCATGCCCGAAGAGATGACGGAAGCCATCCGCTACCATCATCAGCCCGACAATACCTCGGTCTCGGGTCGCGTCGCGGACCGGGTCCAGGTTTTGGCGTTCGCCAGCAAGATCGGCCAGCTGCAACTCGCGCCGGACCAGCCCGACCTCTTCATGGAACTCATCGACTTCGCGCGCGACCGCTTCCAGCTCGACCAGGAAGACTTCGTCGCGTTCCTGGAACCGCTCCAGGAGAAGGTGGAACAACTGGCGGTCCTCCTGAACGTGGACATCGGGAAGTTTCACCATTACCCCCTGTTGCTCGCGAACGCCGCAGGGCAACTCGCCCAACTCGCCTCGGAGACGGCCCTGGACAACATCCGGGTCTCGGAGGAGAAGGATAAGGCGGAGTCCGAATGCCTGCGCGGGGCGGAGGCCCTCGAGCGCCTCGGCCGCACCCACGAATTGATCCTCAACGCCGCAGGGGAGGGCATCTACGGACTCGACCTCGGGGGCGAGATCATCTTCGCGAACGTCGCGGCCGCGCGGATGCTCAGGTGGCAAACGGAGGAACTGATCGGCGTCTCCGCGAGTACCTTGTTCGCCACGCCCACGCCCGATCCGCACCCCCCCGCCCTCGACCCCCTGCGCACCGTATTCACTCAGGGGAAGGTGTGCCACGTCGAAGACGGCGCGTTCCGGCGGAAGGACGGGACCAACTTCCCCGTTTCCTACACCTGCGCCCCCATTCGTGAAAAAGAGCGGGTCGTGGGTGCCGTCGTGACCTTCCGCGACATGACGGACCAACGTAAGTTGGAGGAGGAAGCCCGCCAGTTGCGGAAAATGGAGGCGATCGGGCGACTCGCGGGCGGGGTGGCTCACGACTTCAACAACCTGCTCACGGTCATCCTGGGGTGTGGGGAACTCCTCATGCTCCCAGGAGTGTTGCAAGAGAGGCCCCGTCGCCTCGTCGCCGAGATCACCAAGGCGGGGCAACAGGCGGCGGACCTCACACGTCAGTTGCTCGCGTTCAGCCGGCAGCAGGTGTTGGCACCCAAGGTTATCGACATCAACGAGGTCGTCAAAGACGTAGAGAAACTGCTTCGACGCCTGATCGGTGCGGACATCGCTCTGACGAGCGAGCTTGCCCCCAATTTGGGAAAAGTAAAGGCCGACCCCAGCCAGCTCGAGCAGGTGATCCTTAACTTGGCGGTCAACGCGCGCGACGCCATGCCTGCCGGGGGTCGGCTGACTTTCGAGACCTCCAACGTGGATCTGCGGGAGGTCACGTCGAACCGACACTCGGCGGTGCCGCCGGGTTACTACGCCATGCTGACCGTCACCGACACGGGCAGCGGCATGGACGAGGCCACTCAGTCCCGCATCTTCGAGCCGTTCTTCACGACCAAAGGGCTTGGCAAAGGCACGGGCCTCGGTCTCGCCACGGTCTACGGAATCGTGAAACAGAGCGGCGGGGTCATCTCGGTCTACAGCAAGGTGGGTATCGGGACGTGTTTCAAAATTTATTTCCCCCTGGTCGATGAGCCACTCACCCCGCGTCAACCGATCTCGGATACACGCCCTAGGCCGGTGGGGAAGGAGACCGTGTTGGTCGTCGAAGATCAGGAGAGTGTGCGGGCGCTGATCCGGCATGTGCTTGGGGAGGGTGGCTATACCGTGTTGGAAGCGGGCGACGGGTCGGAAGCGATGGACATCTGCGAACGATACCCCTCGGAGATCCAATTACTGTTGACCGACGTGGTCCTGCCCGAGACGAGCGCTACCGCGCTGGCCGAGGCGGTCCTCCTGCGGCATCCGACCGCCAAGGTGTTGTTCATGTCGGGCTACACCGACGACGAGATCATGGACCACCACATCTCGGCGACGAGTTCGTCCTTTTTGCAGAAGCCGTTCACGCCGACGACCCTCGCCCGCAAGGTCCGAGATGTCCTCGATCAATCACCCGCTGGTTGCGAGCTGGAGGTCGCGAGCGGCTAACTCCCTACGACGCCTTCTTCCTCGCACTCGACCCCTCGACCTCATGCGCCATCGGTTCGGAGCTTTGGGCGTCGGCTAGCTCTTCCGCCATCGCCGTGACGAGGTCCATTGCCGCCTGCACTCGGTCCCGCAAGGCGACCACCCCGGCGGCGTCGATATCGCTGGGCACTTCGATCCGGTGGCCGATGACGCCGACCGCTCGCGTGAACGGGTGCGGCAGGGCGAATCGGTCCCACGACCGGAGCCGTTTGCAGCGGTGGAAGGCGAACCCGACGGGCACGATCGGCAGGGCCGTTCGGCCCGCCAGGCGGATCATCGTCGGCTCGACGACCCGGCGCGGCCCGCGCGGTCCGTCCGGCGTGAAGACGACGTTGCGCGTCTTGCCCTGCCCGAGGATCTGCCGAACCGCCTTGACCGCGCCGCGCGTCCCCGACCCGCGTATCACGCCCATGCCTAGGCGCTGGGTCGCCTGCGCGATCATCTCGCCATCGGCGTGGTCGCTGATGAGGACATCCGTCGGCGTCCGACGATACTGCCACGCCGGCATGAGCAACGTCTCGTGCCAGAACGAGTAGATGAATCGATCCGTGTGCCCCTGCATCAACGGGTCAGCGCCTGCGTCGAGGGCGTGACAGCGATAGCGAACCGTGCCGCCGACCCACAGCCGCACCGCCCAGGAGATGCCCAGACCGGCGAGGCCGATCAGGGCGGGATGACGGATCTTCATCGTCGGCCTCCGTGCCGGTTCGTCTTGCTCCCCTCTCCCTGCGGGAGAGGGGCTGAGGTCTCGCGTGCCTCGGACAGCGCCCCCTACACCAGTTCCCCCGCGAAAACCTCGGTCGCTGGCCCGGTCATGAAGACGTGTGCCTGACCGCCTTCCCATTCCAACTGTAGGTCGCCGCCGGGCAGGTGGGCGAGCAGTTCGCGAGCCGTCCGGCTTGTGAGGACGCCCGCGACGCAGACCGCACACGCCCCGGTGCCGCAGGCCAGGGTGATTCCGCTGCCGCGCTCCCAGGTTCGCATGATGACCTCGCCCGGCGAGACGACCTGGACGAAGTGGACGTTGATCCGCTTCGGGAAGATCGGCATCGTCTCGAGCATCGGCCCGACGCGCTCGAGTGGCACCTTGGCCACGTCCGCACAATACAGCACGACGTGGGGGTTGCCCATCGACACGCAGGTGATGCGCGGGTCCAAGCCGCAGCCGCCGAAGAGACTGGTTTCGAGCCCCTCCCCGCGCAGGGGCAGGGGGAAATCGACGACTCGGTCGCCGGGCAGTGTCGTGGGGATGAGTGCCGACCCGAGGATCGGCTCGCCCATGTCCACGCGCACGCGCTCCACCTTGCCGGATTTCACTTCCAGGTGCAAGGTCAACACGCCGCGCCCGGTTTCGACGCGCAGCGGGTTGTTGGGCGAGAGGCCGTGGTCGTGGACGAACTTGGCGACGCACCGGATGCCGTTGCCGCACATCTCCGACTCGCTGCCGTCGGCGTTGAACATGCGCATGCGGGCGTCGGCGACGGCGGAGGGGCAGACGAGGATCAGCCCGTCGCTGCCGACGCCGAAGTGCCGATCACTGACGAGACGGCTCAGCGCGGCGGGGTCGGCGGGCGTCGGCTGGTTTACGCAATCGACGTAGACGTAGTCGTTGCCGATGCCGTGCATCTTGTGAAATCGCATGCCCCGCCTCGCTCCGGCCGGCCCAGTGTCTCCTGGGGAAGAGGAGTCCTCGACGTAACTCGATACCAAGAACGGAGAGGGGGAGATTCGAACTCCCGGATAGGTTTAACCCCATCGCCGCTTTAGCAAAGCGGTGCTATCGGCCACTCAGCCACCTCTCCAGCGTCCCCGGCGGCTCGGCCGGAGTTACATTTCTCTCCCACATGATATCGTCCGATCTCGCTCCGATCAAGGGGTCGATTCACACACTTCACCCTTTCGGCGATCCGCCCGGCCCCGCCGATCGCAGGATCAGCGCCAGCGCCTGTTCGCCGCGCTGCAAAAGCGCCGGCGCGGGCAGAGGGATCAGGAGGGCCGGTTGGCCCGTCCGCGGGTCGGTCGTCAACTGGCCGGGCGTTGCCAGCGCGGCGGCGAGTGCCTCGAGGAATACGATCCCCGCCTGAGCCAGGGCGGCCGTGGCCTCGGCGGGAAGGTGGGCCGGCGTGGCGGGAGACGGCGGCGGCTCCGTAGGTGCGGGGGTGGGACTGAACAGGCCGCGCATCGTGTCGAGGAACGCCTGTTGGCCCATGCCGTCGAGGGCGATCTCGTCCGCGCCGCTGGAGAACATCGCCTCGAACAGCGAGCGCTTCTGCTCGACGACACGCAAGACGCGCTCCTCGATGCTGTCGCGCATCACGAGGTTGAACACATGCACCGGGCGATGTTGCCCCATGCGATGCACGCGCGCGATGCGCTGCTCCAAAACGGCGGGGTTCCACGGCACCTCCAGGTTGATGACCGTGTCCGCCGACTGGAGGTTCAGCCCCGTCCCGCCCGCGTCCGTACTCAGGAAGACTCGACAGTCGGCGTCATTACGGAAGCGGTCGAGCAGTTTCCGCCGGTCCGGGCCGGGGATGTTGCCGTGAAGCACCGCGTGCCCCAGGCCCCGCTTCTCGACGACCCCCGCCGCCAGGCGCAGCATGACCTCCCACTGGCTGAAGATGACGACCTTCGACGACTCGTCCTGGTCGAGCAACTCGCCGAGTAGTTCGTTCATCTCGTCGAGTTTCGGCGAGACGTTCGTCTGCTTGTCCAGCAAGAACGTGCTGCCGCAGAGCATGCGGAGGTTCGTCACGCACGCCAGGATGCGCCGCCGGTCGATCTCACTGAGGTACTTCTTCTGGAGCAACCGGGCGAGGGTCGCCTGGTTGTCGGCGTAGGCCCCGCGTTGCTCCTCCGCCATCTCGACGTAGACGATCTTGTCGGTACGCGCGGGCAACTGCGTCAGGACTTCGCGGCGCGTCCGGCGTAGCAAGATCGGCTCGAGCCGCTCGCGGATCGAGTCGAGGTTGCGATAGCCCAGGAGTTTCCCGTCGGCGTCGAGGACGCGGTGGTCGCTCAGGAACTGGAAGGCAGGCCCGAGGCGGCGGTCGTCCACGAAGGCCACGATGCTGTAGAGTTCCTCGAGCTTGTTCTCCAGCGGGGTGCCGGTGAGGACGACGGCGTATCGGCTGCGAAGTTTCTTGACCGCGCGCGAGGTCTTCGACTCCCAATTCTTGATGCGCTGCGCCTCGTCGAGGACGATCAGGTCCGGCTGCCAGGCGTTCAGTTCGTCCAGGTCGCGGACGACCTGCTCGTAGTTGATGAGCCGGTAGAACGTCGGCTGGCGGTATTGCGCCCGCCGCTGCTCTACCGTGCCGTCGATGATCTGCACGTCGCGCGTCGTAAACTTGCGGATCTCCGTCTCCCACTGGTATTTCACCGATGCGGGCGTGACGACGAGGACGCGCTCGATGCCGCGTTCGCGCGCGAGGATCTCGGTCGCCGCGAGCGTCTGGACCGTCTTGCCCAAGCCCATGTCGTCGCCGAGGATGCAGCGCCCCCGACAGGCGGCGAAGATCGCGCCGTGGAGTTGGTACGCATACAGCGGCACGCTCAGCAGGTCCATGAGGGCGGCGGGCATCTCGCCCATATCAACCGCCGTGTGCAAGGCGCGTTCGCGCTCGGCCATCTCGCGGCGCTCGATTTCGCGCTCCATGAACTCCATCGCGTCGGAGAAGATCGTCACCTGCTCCGGCACCTCCTCGACCCTCTCGATGAGGCGCTCGTAGCGCCCGTCACCCTTCCACAACCCCTTGAGGTCGAAGAACGTCTCGTTCAGCGCGCGGAGCATGTCGCTGAAGCGCGCGGGCAGGTGGAGGCCGACGCGGAGTTGTTCTCCGTATTGCAGGTAGACCTCGGGGTGCGTGACGGCGGCCTTCTTGCGGTGGAGTTGGGGCGGCGTGTCTTCGCGCAGGGTGGCGAGGACCGCCTCGATGTGCTTGCAGGTGCCCAGCGTGTTCTTGCGGAAGTCGGGGCACTCGCAGGTGTTGTCGCCGGTGTCGAAGCCCCGGATCGAGACGCGATACTTGCCCTCGGTCTTGGGGTTCGTCACCTGGTAGTCGCTGAAGACGCGGTTGCGCCCGAGGTTCTGGATACACAACCCCTCCTCCGCAGCCCGCTTGCGGCGGATGTCGATTTGCTCCTCGCGCAGCATAGTTCCCTCCGGCTTGGCGTTGATGGACTATACGCAGATTGCGCAGATTACACAGATTAATTAAGATATTAAAAGCAGCACCCGGCCTTACTTTCTTCCTCGTCTTTACCATCCTCTTCTATTTGATTTATTAATCTGTGTAATCTGCGCAATCTGCGGATAGTCCTTCTTCGAACCTACGGTTACGCTTCCGGCTCGTCAGGGCCCCCGCCACATCGCGATCAACCTCCCCATCCACGACGTGCCGAAATCGTCCTCGACGCGATACATCAGCAGGTAGACCCAGTTGGCGACGAGGACGAGGGCGATGGCGTAGGGCGTGCTGACCCGAAACCAGCGTGGCCGGTCGAAGAGGATCTGCTCGCCTCTCACATACTCGATCGAGGCCCGCAGGATGAGCCAGGCGGCGAACAGGAGTGCGGGAATCGCGAGCGGGTTGTAGGCGATCGATTCGCCGACCCGCCCCCGGAGAACGAGGCCGGCCCCGCGTGTCCCGCCGCACAACGGGCAGGGGACGCCGAACCCCAGTCGGGCACCGCACAACACGGGGCCGGGGTTCTCCGCAGGGTTCCAGACGGCGACGAGGAGGACCGCGAGGCCGACGATGACGATCAGGGGCAGTCGCATGGCGCGGTCGCGCGGTCGGGTGAACGGGACCATCCGCACGCGGAAACTCATGATCCTGAAACCCAGACCTGGTTGAGGGCATCCTGGTAGGCCATCGCCAGGAAGGGCAGCGCCGGCGCGAAGCACGGGATGATGAAGAACGGGGCGACGGCGAGGGCACCCGCTTCGGGTTGCTTCGCCTGGACCTGGACCGCGCGGATCATCTCGGGGAGGCGGAACGCCGAGACGTAGTTCGTGTACAATGGTAAGACGAGCATCAAGGACAGCTCGATGCGTGCGTTGATGTCCTTGCGTCCGGTGAACGCGGCACACTCCTGGATCGTCTTGTAGACCCAGTATTTATAGTAGAACCCAAAGGTGATGAGCGAGAAGAGGGAAACCGCGAGCGGGTGGCGGAGTCGTCCGAGGGGCCGACCAGCCGTGTCGGTGGCACGCTGCTCCTGCCCGCTATACGCCCTACAGACGAGGTAGGCGTAGACCAGGCCGAACAGGCCGAAGGTGACGGTACTCAGGAGGAGGACGAGGATCGGGTGCATCCCCGTGATGCCGCCTTCCGACTCGTCCTCGCCGGGGGAGGCGACGGGGGACTCGACGGCGGACTTGCGGGCCGACTGATTCTTCGGGGGGACCGGCTCGACGACCGGACTCTCGCCGCTGGCCGGACGCGAGGCGGGGAATAGCCCCTTGATGGTGTGGGCGGGAACCCAGTTGTCCATGCCGTCCTTCCACACCATGTCGGTGGGAAGCAACTGGCCGGAGGTGGCCATCTGCTTGATCTGGGCGTCGCTGGCCGAATTCGGCGACTGCTGCCCATTGACCGTGTAGAACCATTCACTGGCCATGACGGGGTACTAAGCTCCGCGTGACTCCGACGTACTCAGGGGAGATG
>JANXSH010000975.1 GCA_025356615.1 Planctomycetia bacterium
GGGGTGAACAATTCCAGAGGAGCTTTGCCGTCCCAGATCGCCTTGTGGATGGGGCTGTTGGCAGTCTGGTACTGCGGTTGGAACAGCTTCTCGACCTGCTCGTCGGCCTTATCGACCGCGCCGGTGCGTCGGGCCTCGTCGTCGCTCTTGCCGCCGAGACGCAGGGCGGTTTCGGCGAAACTGGCCTGCTCGCGATCGGGGGGGGTGATCGTACTCATGGCAGACACTCCTGACGGAGATGAACGGGGAGAGGGATCAGGGGCGAGAGCCTTTCCCGCGCCCGACCTTCTTTCTTGTATTCAGTGAAACGCGCGCCGATCAATCGACTTCCGCCGTATTCCCGGCCTCGGCGAGGGGAGCGACGAGGTTGAGGATCGTGCCGAGTTGCGCGAGGCGCATGCCGTACTTGTCGAGGAACTCCTGGACGGCGAAGTCTGAGTCGAGGCCCTCGTCGTCGTCGTTGACCTTCTCGGCCAGGTCGGTAATCATCTGGCCGTAGACGCGCTCGAGGTGGGGCATCGCCTTCTTGCACCCGTCGCTGAGGTAGGGGAACTCGTCGCTCCAGCGCGACAGGTAGGCGCGCCAGCGCGCGGCCATGTCGTGGGCGGCGGCGGCGGCCCGCTGGTACGCCAACTGCTCGCGCTGCACCTCGAGGATCTGGCGGAGCAGGTCCGCGACATCCGGCCCGCGCTCGGGCGGAGAGGGGTGGGGTTCGGAGGCTTTTTGGGGGAGGGAACTGGACACGTCGATCTGGAAGTTCATCGTGCTTTCCCGCAAGGTAGTAGCGGCGTATCGAGCAGCAGAGAGTATGATAGCACGCGCGGGGGCGGGACGGAAGACGGTCAGGGGAAAGGAATCGCTATTCGGTCGAGGGCGGGTGATGCAAGGCACGCCCTGCGGTGGAGTGGCCAACCGTCCTATCGGTCCTATCGCACCCTACTCCAGAGCAACAACCGCCGGCACTTCCGTCAGCCGGAAGAACATCTCCTCCAACGTCTCCTGCCTGCCCTCCGCCGTCAGTTCGTTGCGCAGTTCGTCGAGTCGGGCGTGGCGGAGGATCAGGCCGCGGTGCATGATGAGGACGGTCGTGATGAGGTCCTCGAACAGCGTCAACAGGTGGGAGCTGACGATGATGGCCGCCCCGGCTCCGGCGTGTTCGCGGATGAGTTCCTTCATCGTGCGGATGCCACGCGGGTCCGGGCCGGTGAACGGCTCGTCGAGGAGGACGGCTTTGGGCCGGTGCAGCCAGCCGCAGGCCAGGGCGAGTTTCTGGCGCATGCCGCGCGAAAGGTCTGCCGCCGGGGTGTCGCGCTTCTCGCCGAGTTCGAGGCGGTCGAGGAGCGTCTCCGCGCGCGGCACCCAATCGACCTGCCGATACGCCCCGGCGACGAAACGGAAGTGTTCCCACACCGTGAGCCGGTCGAACAACTGCGGGTCGTCGGGGACGTAGGCCAGGGCCGACTTGGCGGCGACGGGGTCGCGGACCACGTCGTGCCCGGCGAGCAGGAGCCGGCCGCGCGTCGGCGTGAGGATGCCCGCGAGCGCGCGGAGCGTCGTCGTCTTGCCCGCGCCGTTGGGTCCGAGCAGCCCGAGGATCTCGCCGGGGGCGACCTCGAAACTGATCCCGGCGACGGCGACGGTCTTGCCGTAGTTCTTGTGATAATCCTCGACGACGATGTTCGCGGTCATAATCGGACGGCTTCCTGTCGATTTGGTGGTGCCGAGACCTGCTTCTCCGTCTTTCCCGCCGATCGGGTGTCCCGTCATTCTGCCGCCCAGTTCTCGACCGTCAGCCCTGGAACCGCCGACAGATCGCTGTCTTTGCTGACCACAATCGTCTTGCCCAGGGAAACGGCGATGGCGGCGATCATGACATCCGGCACCTGCATGGTTCGCCCTATCCGCTTCAACTCCGCAGCGATCCGGCCATACGCCTCTGCGGCCAACTCGTCGAACGACCAGACCTTCAGGGCAGGCAGCGCTCGGTGGAGCCGCTTGAGGTTCTCGTCGCGACTAGCGCTTCCCTCGATTCCATAGAGCAACTCAGCGAGTACAACGGCCCCGATGCCGATTCGGTTCCCGCGACGAACTTCCTCCTCGGCCCGATTTCGGACACCGTGGCGGTGGTTGATGTAGTCGCCGGCGATGCCAGTATCGAGGAGGAATCGCCTCATTCCCAGATCCTCTTCAACTTTTCGGCGCGTTCCTCGAAGGTCGCCATGTCGTGTTCTCTTTGCGATCGGAGGTCCGCTTTCCACTGGGCTTCTTCCTTCGGCGTCATGAGAAGCGGCTCGATCTGGTCCATCGCAGCAAGCACCGTCTTGATTTCCTCCTCGGTCATCGGCCCTTCATCGTCTCCCATGTCCTTGAGCTCGTTTACCGGCTCGATGACCACTTCGCACCCCTCTGGCCAGTCCGTTGGCACCTCAACGACGATCTGTCGGTTTTTCACAATTCCTTTGAGCGCGTTCATCTCTCGTTTCTCCTCTGTCACGATCGAAGCCCCGGCTTCTCCGCTTCCAGGTCGATCTCCTCATCCTCGAGGTGCTTGCCGATATGGCGGAAGCCGCAGGCCCGCTGTAACCGGAAGCTGTCCTCGTCCTCCACGCCCATCGTATGTCCCGTCACTCCGCCGCCCAGTTCTCGACCGTCAGCCCTGGAACGACACTCAGGTCACTGTCAGAACTGACGACAATGGTGTTGCCGAGGCTCAGGGTAATGGCGGCGATCTGGATATCGACACGTCCGATCATTCGACCGCCTCGCTTGAGCATCGCAGCGATACGACCGAATTCCTCGGCTGCCTTCTCATCCATCGGCCACACTTTCAGACTGGGTAGCGCTCGGCGGAGTTGTTGCTCATTTCGGTCGCGAGTCGAACTCCCTTCGACGCCAAACCACAGTTCCCCGAGGACCGGAACACAAATGCCGACCCGGTTCCCACGGGCTACTTCTTCCTGGGCGCGCTCGTACACCCCGCGACGGCGGTCGATGTAGTCCCCGGCGATGCCAGTGTCGAGCAGGAAGCGAGTCATTCCCAGATCCTCCTCAGCTTCTCGGCATCGTCGAAGAACCGGGCCTTTTCGTATTCCTTCTGCTCCCGCAACGCTGCCCGCCAAGCCGCATCGTCTTCCGGCGACAACCACCCACCCTCGATCTGGTCCATTGCAGCAAGCACCGTCTTGATTTCCTCCTCGGTCATCGGCCCTTCATCGTCCCCCATGCCCTGTGGCGTGGTCGGCCAGTCTTCCTCGCGCATGCCCACTGTGGGCCGTCCCATCTCGGCCGGCATCACCTCGACGCGCGTCCCGTCCGGCAGTCCGTCCGGTTCGTCGAGGACGACTTGCCCGTTCTTCACGGTGCCCTTGATTGCGATCATGTTTTCACCTCGTTTCCGCTGCTCAGACTCGCCTTAGAGCCGATAAACCCTCTGGCGTCTAATTCACCTACAGCGCCTCGCGGATCACCGCGCCGCCGGGCGTGAGTTCCCCCGGCCTGCCGAGGCGGTCTTCGATCGTCGTCGTGGGGTCGATGCCGAGCAGGTGGTACGTCGTCGCAAGGATGTCCTTCGGCGAGATCGGGCGTTCGACCACGTCTCCGGCGATGCGGTCGGTCTTGCCGATGACCTTGCCGCGTGCGATCCCGGCCCCGGCGAGGACGGCGCTATAGGCGCGCGACCAGTGGTCGCGGCCGGCCCCCTTGGCGGCGTTGAGCTTCGGCGTCCGGCCGTGTTCGCTGACGCAGACGACGAGGGTTTCGTCGAGCAAACCGCGAGCGTCGAGGTCGGTCAGCAGCCCGGCGAGGCCGCGATCGAAGCCGGGGCAGAGTTCCTTCTTCATGCGGTTGTAGTGGTCCCAGTGCGTGTCCCAGCCGCTGCCCGCGAGGCCGAACTCGTCCCAGAAGACGCTGACGAA
>JANXSH010000978.1 GCA_025356615.1 Planctomycetia bacterium
CCCCAGAACGCCCTCGATCTCAACGAGGCGATCATCCACCAATTGGACCCCATCCGCGAGGATCAGGAACTCTTGCGGAGCTTTTTCCAAGCCTCGGACCTCATCTTGCCACATGCATTACTTTTCTGAGATGCTATAAACGTCGAATCGTTGACAGACACGAAAGGGAAGCGTCATGGCGAAGAAGAAGCCCACGAAGAAGAAGCCGATCGGTCGGATCGTCCTCCGCACCGGCGAGGCGCTCGTCGAAGCCGAGCCGTCCTGGTCCGCCGCCGAGCCGGAGGTCGTTATCGGCGAACTCGACGGGCCGGTCGGCTACGCGATCGCGAACCTGATGGGGAACCAGACGCAGGGCCACTCGCACGTCTATGCGCTCCTGAACTGCGACGTGCAGGTCCGCCCCGTCACGGTCATGGTGAGCAAGGTCACGGTGACGAAGTCGAAGTACACGAACATCCTCATGGGCACCGTCCAGGCCGCCATCGCTAACGGCGTCCTCGACGCTGTTCGCGCGGGCGACATCCCAAAGGCCAAGGTGGACGACCTCGGCATCATCGTCTCGGTGTGGCTCGACCCCGGCGTCCTCACGGCGGAGGTGGACTTCCAGACCCTCTTCGACACCCACCGGGCCGCGACCGCTAAGGCGATCCACAAGGCGATGAATCACGAACCGGGCATCGACTGGCTGTTGGCGAACCAGGACGAGGTGACGCACTGCTTCCACCAGATGGCGATCGACGGGGCGATCTAGCCGCGCGATGAGTGGTTCGAAATTCCGGTTCTCCGCCAATCATGCTGAGGCACGGTAGACGTGAAAAGCAGAATACCTCCCGCAGAGGCGCAAAGGCGCAAAGGAAGCCGAGGAATGAGTTCTTCCTCGTCTTCCTTTGCGCCTTTGCGCCTCTGCGGGAGGTATTCTTGCCACGAATCAGCACAAATGGCGGAGATCCGAAATTCCTCGCCACGGGTCTTCGGGTGACGAGCCGGCGAGGCGTAACTGCGGATTGGCGATCGACATCATCTGACGCCGGCGTTCGAGTGACACCCGTTGGCGTTCGACTGGGGAATTGTGCGTATTGTGCGTATTGTGCGCATGGTTGCGGAGTGGATCACGCGGCGAATCGGAGACGGTTCACACGCGCTCACTGAGGCGCGACTCGGGAAAGGGAACATCGGGCCGAGACACGGTCCAACTGCGGCGAACTCGTGAAACGGTATCCCTCTCGTCCCTGCCCTCGTCGGCTCGTATCCTTCCAGCTATGACACAAGCGATCCAACCCACTCCGACCCGCGAAGCGCCGATCACGAGCATCCAGCCCGGCGGCGGCTTCTGTTTCTCCCTCGAAGCCGCCTGGGGCCGATGTCGGCGCGCCGTGCTGCGCCGACTCTTCCCCGGTTATGTCCAGAAGATGGCGGCGCTGCGACAAGGATCGTGCGAGGGCTGCCCGCATGACATCATCGACTCGCGCGACCTGAAGCTCGTCCGCAACGTCTGCGGCTACTCGTTCCTCCCGGAGGACGACTCGTTCGCCTGGCGCGGGCGCATCGGCTTCGCGCGTGCGGGGCTGTGCGAGCTGGTCGTCTTCACCCTGTGCCTCGTCACGCCGATGCTCGCCTTCGCGGCGCTGGGCAACGGGCACGACCCCCTGTGGTTCATCGGTTCCGGCGTCCTCGCGGCGGTCTGGCTGTTCATCCTGTCCTTCTTCCGCGACCCCCCCCGCAAGATCCCCGCCGACGCCGACGCCCTCGTCAGCCCGGCGGACGGCACGATCACGCACCTCGGGGAGGTGGACGACCCGACGTTCCCCGGAGGCCGGGCGTTCCGCATCAGCATCTTCCTGTCGGTGTTCAACGTCCACGTCAACCGCGTGTCGCGCTCGGCGAAAGTCACCGCCGTCCGCTACTTCCCCGGCGAGTTCCTCGACGCCCGCGCCGGGGATTGTGCGGTCCGCAACGAGCAACTCTGGATCGACCTCGAGGATGATGTCCTCGCCATCCCGATTCGCCTCAAGCAGGTCTCCGGTGCCATCGCCCGCCGGATCGTCTGCTGGTTGCGCGTCGGCGAGTCAGTTGCGCGAGGCGACCGACTCGGCATGATAAAGTTCGGCTCGAGGACGGATGTCCTCGTCCCCGCCGATCGCGTCGCCGAGGTGTGCGTCAAGGTGGGAGAGTCCGTGAGCGGCGGGAGCCAGGTGTTGTTGCGGCTACGCGCGTAGTGCATACCTAACCCC
>JANXSH010001043.1 GCA_025356615.1 Planctomycetia bacterium
CGAACTTCTCGATGGCCTACAGTTCGCACATTTCCTGGCAAGACGCCAACTCGCCAGTGCCGATGGAAGTCTACCCATCGCTCGCCTTCGACAGCCTCTTCGAGAACCAGGGCAGCCGGCGCACCCTGAGCATCCTCGACCGCGTGAAGGAAGAGACCGCGTCGCTGAAGCTCCGGGTCAGTCACGCCGACAAGGCCAAACTCGACGAGTATTTGACGAGCGTCCGCGACGTGGAAAAGCGGGTCGAGCGGATGCGCTCGGGCAAGTCGCGGGCGGACGGTCGCGCTCGCGACCGGGGACGACCCGCGATTACACTCCGTCGCCCGGACAACGGGCTTCCCGAGGACATCCGCGATCACATGCGGTTGATGTGCGACATCATCGCCATCGCGTTCCAGACGGACAAGACCCGCGTCGCCACCTTGCTCTTGTGCCGCGACCTCTCCGGCCTCTTCTACCCCTTCCTCGACGTTCGGACGGCCCACCATCCCACGTCGCACGAGGACCAATCCGACGCCTACGAGCGCGTGACCCGCTACTACGTCGGCCAGCTCGCGTACCTCGCCGACCGACTCGCGAAGATGCCCGAAGGCGACACCACGGTGCTGGACAATTCCTGCCTGATGTTCATCTCGAACATGTGGTCGGGGAGCCAGCACGACTCGCGCAAACTCCCCGTGCTCCTCGTAGGCGGTCTGGGAGGGAAGCTCGAGACGGGCCGGGTCCTCGACTACACGGGGCGCGGCGACGACGAACGCAAATTGTGCAGTCTCTATCTGTCTCTGCTGGACAAGATGGGGATTCGGATGGAGCGATTCGGTGACTCGAAGGAGCGACTGGGCGATATCTGACTCCCCCTTCGCGAGTCAGCAATCCCGGTTCCAGGGTGTAAAGAACACTCGGGTGGGCGAACCCTCTAGATTAGGGGATGGTTCGAGGGGGGTAACAGAAGTAGGTCCGGCGAGCCGAGCCGGACGGGACCAGGCTCGCGGGGCCTACCTCCTGTTACTCTGATCGCCGTCTCCTCGAACCACGCCCTCATGTCTTCCCGGCGTCACCCGCATCCACATTCACCCCAAGGAAGTCGGCGACCTCCGAGGCCAATCGCTCCGCGTCTTCGCGCCTTCGGAACTCGTCGATCCTGCTACCGAGTGTAGTGAGCTTCCGGCCGTTCGTCAGGAGGCAACTCACCGTGTATTCGGTCGGATCGGACCCCCACTCCTCAACGCGGACGTGGCGGATCTCGCTGAGGACGCCTACGACTGAGGATCCGTCCATGAGGCGGTCGGCCCGGCGATCTAAAATGTAGGGCTGGCGATGGCGGAGGGTGCGATGGAGGAGAGCCGCCAGGCTCAGGAGCGCGAGCGGAATCCCGCACACGGGGGCACCGATTCGGATGGCCCGTTGCACGAACGACTCGGGAAAATCGTCCCTTACGAAACCGACCATAAGGCCGACGCCGCCGCAGAATGCGAAGCCGATGGCGAGGTGCAAATGCACCGAGAGGGTGGCCCGGCCCCAGGTGTTCCGCACGACCAGTCGATCATCGGTTCTCGTGACCTCGACGCCTTGAATGAGTGAGCGAGTCATCGTCGTCCCTCGATTCGGCTGAAGACCTTTATGAGAACAAGGGAAAGGAACAGTGGTTTCGAGGATCACGGGGCGATGCTGATTAGACCCCACCCCCCAGCCCCCTCCCCTAAAAGGGAGGGGGAGCCGGAGGCATGTCTGATAACGTGAAGTCTCCCACGGGCCTGTATTGCTCCCCCTCCCTTTTAGGGGAGGGGGCTGGGGGGTGGGGTCTAACCAGCATCGCCCCGTGATCCTCGAAACTACTGGGAAGCGTCTGCGAGGACAGGTCAGGGGCGATCCGCGCGGGTCGCTTGCGGATCACCCGCGCCCGGTGCCTCGTCTTCCCCGTGCCGGCGTTTCTCTTCCTTGACGTGTAACACATGCTGGCTCTGCGGCTCGATCACCTTCTGTAAGGCGGTGAAGCAGGCGGCGGCCCCGTCTGGTTTCTTGCGGAGATAGAACAGCAAGCCGCGCTCCTCCAACCACAGGCAGAGTCGGTGCAGGCCATAGAGGCCGATCAGCGCCCCCACGAGAGCCAGGCTCCAACACACACCCTGCCAGGCCGTCATATCGATACTCCCCTCGCTGGATCCGCCGTCCGTTGCAACCAGTGGACGAACCGGGAGGGATAAATCGCCTGCGTCCTACACCCGTAAGCGTTTCACGGCACGATCGTCTTCAGCGACTGTAGCACCTTCTTCGCGTCCCACCTCGGTTGCGGCTCTCTCACCAACTTCTGGAGCAGTTCGACGGTCTTCGGATTCTTCATCGCGTCCCAGTGGGTCATCTTCAAGGGGTGGGCGGGGATACCCTGGGCCTGCAAGTCGAGCGTCCATTGAGACTTGGCGACGACGATGCCGTCGCCCGCCACGCGGCAGGAGCCGACGACGCAGACGAACTCGACGGAGTCGGGGATCTTCTTCGTCTCGCGCTGCTTGAGCGCTTCGAGACGGAAACTCCGCGTCAGAGAGGTCATGAACTCCATCTGTGCCGTGGTCGCCGCCTTGAGCGACGCCCAACCGCTACCCCCGTTGGGGGCGCAGACCTGGATGACGCGCGTGACGCCGAGGTCCGGGTGGTCCTCGACGAGGTGGCGGGCGATCAGACCCCCGGCACTGTGGGCGATGAGGATGATCTCGCGATACCCCTCCTTCTTCAGCCGGTCGAGGTAGCGAACGAGGGAGGGGTCGTCGGCGATCTTGTCGATGGAGGCGTTCTGCCCGTAGGCCAGGGCGTAGACATCCGCTTGCTCGCCGAGCTTCTTGGCGATGGGGCCACCGCCCTGCTGCCAGACGCGCAATCGGGCGCGCAACGCCTTGTCCGAACTGAACGGATGCAGGCTCAGGCCGTGAATCAAGACGATGGCCTTGTCGCGATCGGCCGACCGCCCCGCCGTCAGCGGCGTCGGGCCGACCTTGACGAAGACCGTCTCGACCTTTTTTTCGGCGGACGCGGGCAGCGCGGCGAGCAGCCCCAAGAGCAAGGCTCCCATGTGTTCGGTCTCTCCTGATGGACTCCCCCCAGCGATGGCCCCCTCTCTCATGCGGGCCGCGCGACCGAAAGTCAACCCCGATCCTCCGCGTCGGCCCCGCGAAAACTCCTCGCAGGTTGCGATTGCATCAATCGGGAGAGATGGGCACAATACGCGATCGATGAACGACCTTCAGGAGGGAGCGAAGATGGCAGCCTTGCCGGACTGGATGATTCAGCGGGACATCAAAATCGAGCCTTTCGCCGAAGCCGCCCACCGGCCCGGCGTCATCAGCTACGGCGTGTCGAGCTACGGCTACGACGTGCGCGTCGGGCGACACTTCAAGATCTTCACGAACGTGCATTGCGCCATCGTCGATCCCAAGCAGTTCAACCCCGCCTCGTTCGTCGATATCGAGGGGGACTTTTGCCTCATCCCGCCGAACAGCTTCGCCCTCGCCGAGACGGTCGAATACCTGGAGATCCCGCGCGATGTCATAGCCGTGTGCGTGGGCAAGTCCACGTATGCACGGTGTTTCTCTGCGGATACCCGTGTCGCCCTCGTCGATGGTTCGGCCCCGACGCTCGAAGAGATGGCCCGTCGGGCTGAAGACGGCGAAATGTTCTGGGGCTACAGCATCGGCCCCAACGGCCAACTGATCGTCGCGCTGCTCGAGGCACCGCGATTCGTGGGGCGGGACTCGGTCGTCGAGGTCGTGCTGGACGACGGCGCGTCGATCCGCTGCACGCCGGACCACGAGTTCCTTCGGCGAGACGGGCGCTCGTGTGAGGCGTCCATGTTACGGCCCGGCGACGCGCTGATGCCGCTCTACCGGCAGGACTTTCGGGGCTACGAGGCCGTCTACCAACCGCTCACCGGATTCCTGTACCCGACGCACCGCCTCGCGGACGAGTGGAACCTGCGCCACGGCGTGTACGCGGACGTGGCGAATACGCCCCGCCACCACGTCGATCGCGACCGGCGGAACAACCGACCGTGGAACATCGTTCGCATGGACGCCTCGGCACACATCCGGCTTCACAACGCGGACACCTACGGGTCGGACTTCGACCCGGACGAACATAGCGAAGCCATCCGCCACGCCCTCGCCGAGCGGATGAAGGATCCGATCTGGCGGGCGAAATATGCGATCCTCCAGAGGGACCGCGCCTCCCGCTTCTGGCACGACGAGAAGTACACCGAGACACGCGATCGCGTCCTGCACGACCGTCGCAACCCGACGGACGAGACGCGCGAAGCCCATCGGCGTGCCATGCTCGCGCGCTACCTCGACCCCGCCGAGCGGGAACGCCAATCGCACCTGATGAAGTCCGCGTGGGCGAAGGACGACGGCTCTCGGCGGCAGAAGCAAGCGGAGGTCGCGCGGGCCATCAACATCCGTGCCGAGATCACCGAGGAGACCGTGCGGGCGGCGTTCGACGCAACGGGATCGATTCGCGGGGCCGCGAAATTACTCGGCTGCGATCGATCCGTCTTCCGGCGCTTCCGCGAGGTCGTGCTGGCATCCCGTGGGCAAGGCTCGTATCGCAATCACAAGGTCGTGTCCGTCCGCGATCTGCCGGGCACTCATGATGTGTACTGCCTCACCGTGCCGGAGGCCGGCAACTTCGCCCTCGAGGCGGGGGTCTTCGTCCACAATTGCGGCATCATTGTGAACGTAACGCCACTAGAGCCGGAGTGGCGCGGCAAGGTGACGATCGAGATCTCCAACACAACGCCTCTGCCCGCGAAGATCTACGCGGGCGAGGGCATCGCGCAAATCCTCTTCCTGCGCGGCGAGGGCGTCTGCAAGACGAGCTACGGCGACAAACGCGGCAAGTACCAGGATCAGAAGGGGCTGACGCTACCGATCGTGGAGAAGTCGTAGCTACTATGTACGCCTGTTCCCTAGCAACCTGGCCTGATATGCTGGATGGAGCGCGGTTATCGATTGGGCCTCGAGCGAATAGCAGGAGCGACTCTCTACGCCCATTTTGCCAGCGTATGTCTACACTCCGAGTCGTCCCGGCGTGTAGACTTCCAAGCACGATCCAAGATTTATCAGCGCGCGATTGGGTCAACCCTCAGCCCGGTCCTGTGCGACGAGACACCAGGTACGTTCCATGCAGATCCTACGCCATTTCACCAAAGCCGGTGCGGATGCCTTTTCCGCTTATAAGTTCAGCAGCCGGACCTCGCGCATCGCCAACCCGGACGGCTCCGTCGTCTTCGAGATGAAGGATGTCCAGGTGCCCGAGCACTGGTCGCAGGTCGCGGCGGACGTGCTGGCGCAGAAATACTTCCGCCGCGCTGGCATTCCGCGCGTCGGCAAG
>JANXSH010001056.1 GCA_025356615.1 Planctomycetia bacterium
TTCGTAGAGGGCGCGGCCGATGATGGCACCGGGCAGGCCGGCCCGGCTCAGAGCGGCGATGTCGTCGAGCGTGGTGACGCCGCCGCTGGCGATCACGGGGACGGACGGCACCGCGCGGGCGAGTTCGGCGGTCGCCTCGACGCTCGGCCCGGCCATCATTCCATCCCGACCGATGTCCGTGAAGATGAGGGCGGCGGGTGGCCAGTCGGCGCATCGTCGCGCCAGGTCGATCACGGTCACGTCGGAGGCGTGGAGCCAACCTTCTGTGGCGACTCGCCCGTCTCGCGCGTCGATACCGAGCGCGATTCGTCCTGGGTAGCGCTGGCACATGGTCGCGCACCAGGCGGGGTCTTGCAAGGCCCGCGTGCCGAGGATGACGCGCGAGACGCCCCAGCCGAGTGCCTCGACGATGTTTTCCTCGCCCCGCAACCCGCCGCCGAGCTGGCAGGGGAGGCCGGTAGCATCGATTATGGCGCGGACGCTGGGGCCGTTGACGGGGTGGCCCTGCCGGGCACCGTCGAGGTCCACGAGGTGGAGGTATTCCGCGCCCTGATCCCGCCAACGACGAGCCATCTCCGCCGGGTCCGCCCCGAAGACGGTTTCCCGCGAGTAGTCCCCCTGGCGAAGGCGGACGCACTGCCCACCGCGAAGATCGATGGCCGGGTAGAGAAGCACGCCGGAACCCCTCCAGAGGTCACGATCCCGTGCCGAAGCGAATGCGAAGTGGAGACCGAACGATCTCCACTGCCCACTGTAATCCGGCGAGGGGCGGATTGCAAGGGGCTGCGAAGAAATGAGGAAGAAGGTCGCTCCGAGGCGCGGTAGCTACTCACACGTCCGCCAGCAAGTGCGTCGGCACATACATCTCCGCGCGCCCCGTCGCCGGCTGGAAGAGGATGTGTTGCGCCGTGATGCTCTGGAGTACGTCGGCGTGGGTCAAGATCTCCATCGGGGCCGTCTTCCCCGCGTTCGCGGCGAGGTGGTCGTAGCGACCGCAGGACTCCGGGCGAGACAGGGCGCGGTAGTGGTTCGTCGCCATCAAGGGTTCGTCGTCGCGCGCGGTTCGGAGGGCGGAATCGCGGGGCGTGCGTTCGACGATCGCGCGCTGGTGGTTGGCGGTGCCGACGAGCGTGACGATGCAGCCGGACATGAGGCGTTCGCGCCGGATCCGGGTGAGGGCTTCGTCGTAGGTTCGGGCCGAGTCGAGGACATCGCGCAGGAACAGCAGGACCGGATAGCCCTCGAGGTCGGACCCGCCGTAGTTGGCATTCAGGGCCAGCGCGAAGCCGTAGCGGGACTGCGCGGTCACGACGCCGATCATGCCGAGGAAGCCCGCGTTGATGCCGTACTCCTCGGCGACGAGGCAACTCGCCCTGGCGATCTTGTCGGCGGGGAACCAATCCATGTTGCGCGCGAGCATCGGCCCGTCTGCGGTCGGCAACGCCATCGTCGAACAACCCATCGCGCTGCCCAGGACCAGGTCGTAGCACAGGTTGCCGGCGAACAGGTCGAGCGGTTCGACACCGACGACGTGGGCGACCTCCGCAGCCCGCTCGGCGTGCTTGGGGTAGCGCGCGAAGAGCCGGCGGGCCGCCCCCACGAAGAAATCGTCGCGGGGGAACATCGCGAGCGTTGCCTCGAGGAAGTGCCGCGATTTCGTCACGAGATCGACGGGATAATCCCCATGAACGAAGCGAACGGGTGTAACCATCGATTCTCGCTCCTCATCACAACTACAATATCGGAGTGTTCTGACATTCTACCCAGGTCCAGGAGGTCGCCGCATGCCATCCGAGCAGGAATCCATCGGCCTCGCCGCCCGATATCAGGCCGTGCGCTCGCGGACACTACAGCTCTGTGAGCCGCTCAGCGTCGAGGACCACGGCGTCCAGTCGATGCCGGACGCCAGCCCGACGAAATGGCACCTGGCGCACACGACATGGTTCTTCGAGACGTTCCTACTCGTCCCTCATCTGCCCGGATACGCGGAGTTCCACCCGCGCTATCGGACCCTGTTCAACTCCTCTTATAACGCCGTCGGCGAGCGCGTGCCGCGCGGCTCGCGCGGCCTGATGTCCCGGCCCAGTCTCGACGAGGTCCACCGCTACCGCCTGAGCATCGACAAGGCGATCGCCAAACTCCTCTCGAGGCCGATCAGCGCCGAGCTGGCCGCGTTGCTCACCCTGGGTCTGAACCACGAACAACAACACCAGGAGCTGATCCTCACGGACATCCTGCACGCCCTCAGCCTCAACCCGCTCCGCCCCGTCTATCGGGGAAGATACCCGGCGAAGGCCGGTCCTCTCGCGCCGATGCAATGGCACTCGTTCCCCGGCGGGCTTCATCGAATCGGTGACGCGGGCGAAGGGTTCGCCTTCGACAACGAACGGCCACGCCACGCGGTCTTCGTCCACCCGTTTCGGCTCGCCTCGCGCCTCGTCACCTGCGGCGAGTACCGCCGATTCCTGTCCGCCGGCGGGTACGACCGCCCCGAATGGTGGCTGTCCGACGGCTGGTCCGTGTGCAAGCGCGAGGGCTGGCGCGCCCCGCTCTACTGGGAGCAACACGACGAGGCGTGGTGGCGACTGACCCTCGACGACTTCGACCGGGTGCGCGACGACGAGCCGGTCTGCCATGTGAGCTTCTACGAGGCCGACGCCTACGCGCGATGGGCCGGTGCGCGGCTCCCGACCGAGGCCGAGTGGGAGGTCGCGGCGGCGGAAGTGCAGTGCGACGGGGCATTCCTCGAGAGCGACCGACTGCGGGCCGGTGTCGCGTCAGTCGAGAGTATCACACAACTATTCGGCGAGTTGTGGCAGTGGACGGCGAGTCCCTATGTGGCCTATCCGGGCTATCGCTCCCCGGAAGGGGCGCTCGGCGAGTACAACGGCAAGTTCATGTGCAACCAGCAAGTGCTACGCGGTGGGTCGTGCCTGACACCGCGCGACCATTTCCGCGTGACGTACCGCAACTTCTTCCCACCGGAGGCGCGGTGGCAGTTCGTGGGGTTCCGGCTGGCGCAGGATGAGGGATCGCTGTGAAGCATAGACAGCGAACCCTCCACCCGGTTAAACTGGAGGCACCCAACAAGGAGGTTCTCATGCTTTACACCTTCGTCTGGCTCCGCGTCGTCGCAATACTTCTCTGTACCCTCGTCGTATTCTCCGTGACGGCTGCGCCTGCACCCGTTTACAAGGCCAAACCACCAAGGGTGTGGTTCGACGGTTGGGATGACCCCATCGACAAAGCTGGGGGCTGCAAGATCACACGCAAAGGCGAGAAGTTGACCCTGTCCGTCATGGGCAGCAATCCCGGCAAGCCTGCCCTTCTCCTTCGGGAGGTCGAGGGGGACTTCGTGCTGGAAGTGCGTGTCAGC
>JANXSH010001086.1 GCA_025356615.1 Planctomycetia bacterium
CGGCAGCACCCGTTCAGAACCAAAGAGGACTACGCCGAGCCGTTCCGCGCGGGGCGACAGGACTACTACTTTCGCCACACCGTCGATCTCCAACTCCAGACGATCGGGGACAGCCTGATGGGCTGGATGGTGTGGGACATCCGGCGCGGCGTCGATCTGCTGCTCGCGCGCAAGGACGTGGACGCGAAAAAGATCGTCTTGCTAGGCGCGGTAGCCGGTGGCGGCGACCCGGCGGCGGTCGCCGGGGCGCTCGACTCGCGTATCGCGGTCGTCGGCCCGTTCAACTTCGGCGGGCCACAGCCGGAGACTCGCCACCCCTTGCCCGAGGACGCGGAGACGAAATTCGACTACACGGGTAGCGGCGGCTGGGAGCCTACGCGCAACCTGAGAGGGTCCGCGAAGGACGGCTTCCTCCCGTGGGTCATCGTCGGGGCGATCGCGCCGCGCCGACACCTCTACGGCCACGAATTCAGTTGGGACAAGGAGCGCGACCCCGTGTGGAAGCGCCTCCAGGCGATACACGCCCTGTATCGCACCCCCACGCATCTCGCCAGCGCCACCGGGACGGGCCTCCTCAGCGGCAAACCTCCCGCCGCGAGCCACTGCAACAACATCGGCCCGGTGCACCGCAAGGGCATCCACGAGGCGCTCGACCGCTGGCTCGGCCTGCCGACGCCGGGCGAGCGAGACCGCCAGCGCTGGACCTCCGCCCAACTCGCCGCCCTCGACGCCAAGGATCGCCTCGAGCCGATCCATCGCGTCGTCGATCGGCTCGCGGCGGAGCAACCGCCCCGACGCACGAAGGCGACGATCCGCGAAGGGTGGACGCGCATCCTCGGCGACACCCGCCCGGCCCGACCGGACTCCATCGTCGAGGTACAGCACAAGTCGCCGGGGGCCGATGTCGTCGCGACCCGCGTGCAGTTGACCGGCAAGGTGCCCGTCCGGGCACTCGTCTTGCGCCCCGGCAGGGGGACGACGACCCGGCGAAAGACGGTGGTGGCCATCGCACAGGGAGGGCCGAGGCTGTTCTTGATGCACCGCGCCTGGGCCATTTCGGAGACCCTGCAACAGGGGACGACCGTCGTCCTCGTCGAACTGGGCGGCCTCAGCCACCAGGCACCGGGGGCCGGGCGAGGCCGAGGCTCGGCAGCGAGTTCACTCGCCTCGTCCCAACTCATGCTCGGCGAGCCGAGTCTCGGGGTGCGCGTCCGCGAGATGCGGACGATGTTGGCCTACCTGCGGGGGCGCGACGACATCGATCCGAGGCGGATCTCCCTCTGGGGCGACAGCTTCGCGCGGGTGAATGCCCCCGATGCCATCGTTGCCAGGCCGCTCGATCTGACGCAACCCGCGCAGGCGGAGCCGCTCGGAGGAATCCTCGCGCTGGTGATGGGCCTGTTCGACGATCGGCTCGAGTCCATCGACGCGCGCGGCGGGTTGGTGAGCTATCGCGCACTCCTGGCGAGTCCCTTCGTCCACGTCCCCGCCGACGTGATCGTGCCGGGGGCGCTGGGGGCGGGCGATCTGCCGGACATCGCACGGGTGCTAGGTCCGCGCGCGGCGGTGCGCGACGCCGTGGACGGCGTCGATCGCCGAGTCCGATGATTCGACGGGCATTTGTGTAGCCGCGAGGCAACGCGGAGCGCTCGCTTCGAATCGTACCCCAAGATGCCCCAGCTTGCCTAGAGAGCAATCCCACGGCTCCAGAACGGCGCGATCTCTTCCGAATCGCTAAATCGCCCTTGTCCATCTCTTCGATCGGTGTAGACTCTTCCCTTCCGTCCACCTGCCCTCGGGACGGTGCCCGATCGCTGCATGGAGGCAGCACCCAATGACAGAAACTATCAGCCTCTTCGATAGCCTGTTCGCCACGGCAAGACGCCAGGCGACATGCCAACAAATCCGCCTCGCGCTCGCAACCTTATCCCGCCTCGCCAACTTGCCCAGCCTGACCAGCTCCCAGAGCGAGCAGGTCAACGCGATGCAGGGGGAACTCCTGCTGAAGCGACGAAAGTATCGGTCGGCCCGACGCCGGTTGGTCGCCGCCGCCCGGCTCTCGCCCACGAGCGCGCGCTACTTCTACCTCCTCGGGCTGGCCTGCCGCCACGACCCCGAAGGCGACCTCGACCGCGCCTCGCGCTACTTCGCGCGCTGCCTACGGCTAGCGCCCACCCACGCCCGCTGTCTCAGCGAGTCGGGGCTTCTCGCCATCACGATGGGCGAATCCGATCGCGGCATCGAGATGCTCCGCCGCGCCATCGAACTCGAGCCGGACAGCGCCCCGGCCATCGTCCGCCTCTGTCGCGGGCTTCGCCAGGCGGGCCAACCGGACGAAGCGCTGCGCCAGACACGGCTGTCCCAATTCCGCCACCCGCGCTGCCCCGCGCTCCAGCGCCTCAGCGCGGAGTTGCGCCTCGATCGGCTGCGCTGTCGGCAGGAAATCGACGCCTCGGAGCAGGAAGATCCAGGGCCGGTGATGCTGCCGTTCTTCCGCGTCGTCGCTTCGGACATCCCGGCACCCTACCGCCAGGACGACGCCGAGCCGGCCCGTGGGCCGCACCTGATGCGCATGCACCAACGGCGATCGTGGCGCAAGGCACCTTGAGTTCTGGCACCCGACGCTCAGGACGCCGGTCCTTCGTGTCAGGGGTGTCTACCCAATGCCGAAACCTGAACGAGACGAAAAATTGCCGTAAGTTGTTATTTGGCAAGTGGTTGGTATGACAACATGCTCGAGATGAATTAGAGATCGCATAAGCCATTACCAATAAAGGCTTTGCGTCATGTCGTCGCCATGAGTTATTATCTGGCAAGGAGAAATGACTCCCTCGAGGTAAATACTGGCGTAACTCCTTTTTTTCATTGCACTTACAGCCGTATCTGCACTCGTTCGGTTCTCGGCATTGGGTTGCGGGTGAGGTCTGGCCCTGCCGAGGTAGTATCCGTTCCCGTAGAACTATGCAGGAGCGACGAATCGGTTTCAACATCTCGTAGGGGGAAATGATGCCCCCAAATCCGAGTTCTTGTCGGCGAAATTGCCGGATACATGATATAATCCGACTGACGTGGCCGACTCGCACGGTCCGTCTTCTACGCTGTTCCGCGCATGACTCGAGGATGGAATGACCGATTCCGCCGCGCCCAAGACACCGAGTAATCGATCGCCTCGCTCCGAAGCGAAGTCGGGCGCACCTCGTCGCGTCGCCCGCATGGGGAAGTATGAGGTCATCCGCCACATCGCCAACGGCGGCATGGGGGCGGTATACGAGGCGAGGGACACCGAGACCGGTCGCGAGGTGGCCCTCAAGATCCTGATGCCGGAACTGGCCGCCAAGCCGGCCATGCTCGAGCGATTCCGCCGTGAGGCGCGCAGCGCCGACAAGCTCACTCATGAGAACATCGTCCGCCAGTTCGAGTTCGGCGAGATCGGCGGGATGTATTACCTCGCGATGGAGTTCGTCGATGGTGCCGACCTGCACGACCATGTGAAGGAACACGGCCCGTTCGACCCCGAGGACGCCCGACTCATCATCCTCCAGGGTGCCCGCGCCCTCCGCCACGCCCACGAACAGAACATCGTCCACCGCGACATCAAGCCCTCGAATTTCCTCCTGACTTACAAGAACAAACGCCCCTTCATCAAGCTCGCCGACTTCGGCCTCGCCCGCGAAGTCGATGCCGACGAGTTCCGCGTCACTCGCGCGGGGACGACCGTCGGGACCGTCGATTATATGTCGCCCGAACAGGCGAAAGACTCCGGGTCCGCAGACATTCGCAGCGACCTCTACTCGCTCGGTAGCACCTGGTATCACCTTCTCACCGGCCACGCGCCGTTTCCGAAGGGCGGCCTGGGCGAGCGGCTCATCAAGATCATGCACGAGGAGCCGCCCGACATCCGCGAGATCAACCCGCAGGTCTCGGCGGATTGCTGGGAGATCCTCCACCGGCTCCTCGCCAAGGAGCCGGACGACCGCTACCAGACTCCGACAGAATTAATCGACGAGTTGCTCACCCTCGAGGGCCGGACGAACGTTGTCGTCAAGAAACGCTCATCGAAGCCCGTCAAGAAGAAGTCGGTCCGCAAGAAGCAATCGACTCAGCACGAGACCCCGAAGACCGTCGCCGATGGCGGCAACCGCAAACTCTATTACGTCTTGGGCGGCTTCGGGGCAGCGATCCTTCTCGGCGTCATCGTGCTGCTCCTCACGGGCAAGCGACATCCCCCCAGCGACCCGCCCGCCGGGACTCCCATCGTCAAGGGGGGCGATTCGGGAATCACCGACCCCATCGTCGGCGAGAGAGACAAGGATAAGGACCGAGAGAAAGACAAGGACAAGGCGATCGACCCGATCGTCCCCAAATTCAACCCGCTACCCTTCCTGACGACCACCGTGAAAGCCGTGGACGCGAAAGCGATGCGCCAGGAGGTCGAGAAGCCGTGGTCGAGCGCCGCGCCGGTCGCCGCCGACGCGATCGTGTTGAAAGTCAGCCGCGCACTGTCTCCCTCCGCGACGACCTTCCGCTCGCTGGCCGAGGCATGCGTCAAGGCACCCCCCGGCAAGTCGATCATCCTCGAGATCGAAGACAACGGGCCACTCTTCGAGCGTTCGCCGGGCCGACTCGAGGGCCGGGACGTGGTCCTCCGCGCGGGCAAGGGTTATCGACCGCTGGTCATCTGGGATCTACCGCGAACACTCCTCGACCAACCGGGCAAGCCCGATCAGCCCCTCGTTTTCCTGTCCGTCGGCAAAGGCCGACTGTTCGTCGAAGGCATCGAGTTCGCCTGGCGCTGGCCGGACACGCTCGAGCGCCCCGCGGTCTTCTTCGACACTCAGGACAGCGACCTCTCTGTCACTGCTTGCACGATCTCGGCGGGCGGCAAGCCGAAGAAAGGCGTCGATCTGGTCCGATTTCACGCCCAGCGCGAGGGGGGCCGATGTCGCCTCACGCGCTGCCAGATGCGCGGCGTGGGCATGGTCGGCCTCGACCTCGACGCCCCCGCATCCGAGGTTCTCCTCGATGGCTGCCTGTTCGCGGGGGGTAGCTTGCCTTTACTCCGCGTCCGGGCTTCGACGAAGGCTCCAAATCTCCGGGTCGTCCGCTCGACCCTCGCCTGTAGCACGACCATGCTCGAGTTGACACCCACCGGCGCGGAGAAGTCGCCCCCCTTCGCTTGGCTCAGTTGGGACAGCCTGTTCAGCCGATCCGCCCCGACTTTGGGCGGCTCCCTGATCGCCCAGGCGGGTGGATTCGAGACGCGCGGCACTCAGTGGCGCTCCGTCAACTGCCTCTACGCGGGGTGGGAGAACCTCCTCAGCGGGACGACGACCGTCGTCAGCGACCTCGACGACTGGCACAAGCACTGGGCCAGGGTCGAGGTCGATCGCATTGCGCGCGACGTATGGCCAGAACAGACCTTCCTCGACCCGGCCATCGAGCCTGCCTCGTCTTACGCCCCCGCCGGCCCGGTTCGCTTCGCCTCGACCGTCGATCTCGAGCGGCCTCTGGGCTGCGACCTGCCCGCGCTGCTCGCGGCCCGGAATGCCTGGCCGACGCTCGCCTTCGACCCGACGCTCAACGCCCCCGAACTCCCTTCGGACGAGGACGCCCCGCCGATCCCGCAGATCGCCGACGGCAAGTTTCACGGCGCGATCGTCAACCTCGACGAGACCGACCTCGGCAGCTACCTCGATCGCCTCCAGACGAATACGAGATTCGGCCCGAAGGTCGTGTTACACCTCACCGGCAAGGGCGAACACGAGACTTCGCCGATCCGCATCAAGGGGTCGTCGCTCGTCCTCCATTTCGAGGAACCCGCCGACAAGGACACGTCCCGCCTCGGCCTCATCTTCTCCCGCGCCAACAAGCCGGTCCCGCTCGTCGATGTCGAAGACGGCAGCCTCGACGTGATCGGGGGAGTCCTGCGCGTGCCGGACAGCTCGTCGCTCCGCGCCAGCCACGTCGTTCGCGTGAAGCGCGGCGATATCCGCCTCTACAAGACCCGCCTCGAGGGGCCGCAACAGTTCGTACCCGAGGGATACCTCGCCGCCCTCTCGATCACCGGGTCCGGCGACCCGAACCCAGAGAAGGGCCACGTCTGCGCCCTGAACGAATGTGCCATCCTGTCGAGTCAGGTGGGCCTCTCGATCACCGGAGTCGGCTGTAGATTGGCCATGCGCCAGTCTGTAATCGTCGCGGGTACGGAGGGGCTGGAGATCCAGCCCGGCAAGGACTGCAAACTCCAGGCGGGCATCTCGTGCAGTCTGATCAGTTCGACGTTCGCCTGCCGTCGGGCCGTCCTCCGCCTCGGCGACGCCCCAAACGCGGGGCTTCCTTCGGAGCCAGTCGTCCTCTACGCCCGCGAGTGCGTCTACCTCAACCCGTTCCCCGGCCGGCCAAGTAAAGCGGGCCTGGTGGTGTGGGAAGGCGATGCCCTGGCACGCGGTCTCCTGTTGTGGCAGAGCGAGCGCGAGGGATACGATTCGCGGTTGCACTTCGCCGGCGCTTCCCAGGCCATCCCCGAGGCCAAAGAAGGCCACGCCTCGTGGAAGACACTCTGGGGATCCACCGGAGTGCGTCAGCCACGAGACCTCGCGCCCCGCGATGTGGGCGGCCTGTTCGAGTCGCGCCGCTGGGTGTTCGACCGCCTCATCCTGAAGTGCAACAACCCGCCGGGGGCGAACATCGAGCGCCTCGGCCTAGTGGCGAAGCGGAAGGGGTGAGCGATCGAGAGGCCGGTATGAGCGGACGTCGACCCACGGCCCGTTGCACCCCACTCCCTCTCTCCCTAGAATCTCAGCTCACCCTCGTTGAACTCTTCAGGGCACGCGCAATTATGGTTGAGCCTAGCACCACTCCCGTTTCGGCCGCCCACCCTCGCCAGGCGATCACGGGCCTCGTGCCGCCCCAGACGCGAGAGGCGCTCATCCGCGAGGCGTGGCCGACCGTCGCCGGCCTCCACGCCGGCCTCGCGGCGCTCGCCAAGAAGCTCATGCAGACTTACCTCCTCGCGCCGGTCGGGTTCCTCCTGCTGCTGCCCCTGTTCCTGCTCAAGTTCGCCCCCTTCCTCTGCCGGCGCTACACCCTGACCAACCGCCGGCTCATGATCCAGCGCGGCCTCAAGCCGGCCCCGACGCACGAGGTGGCTCTCGTTGACATCGACGAGGTGCGCATCGATCTCAATGAGGTCGATGCGTTCTACGTCTCGGGGACGCTGACGATCGTCTCGAAAGGGCAGGTCGTCCTGACTCTCCCCGGCGTGCCCGAGCCGGAAGGCTTCCGCCAGACCATCGTCAGCGCCCGCAACGCCTGGACGCCCTACCCGCGCGTCTGAGAGGCTCTCCGGTCCCCCTCGCCCCCAGCCCCCTCTCCTTGCAGGCACTGTATCTACACAAGGGAAAGGTGAAGCCGGTGTCAGGCCGACCCCACCCCCCAACCCCCTCCCCTAAAAGGGAGGGGGAACAAGACCGGATTAGAGGGAGCCTTAACGCCTTCAGACATGCCTCCGGCTCCCCCTCCCTTTTAGGGGAGGGGGTTGG